>JAPLJU010000058.1 GCA_026388445.1 Deltaproteobacteria bacterium | reverse complement strand
TTGTTGAAGGCCACGACGGCGGCATCGTAGTTTTCCTGAAGCAGGTAGGAGTATCCGAGATTGTTGTACACGTAGTCCAGCCCGGGATCGATTTTCAGGGCCGCCTCGTAAGCCTCCGCGGCCTTCTGAAACTGCCCGAGCCTGTCGTATGAGACCCCCTTTCCGTTTTGCGCCTTGACATGCCGGGGGTCAATGAAGATGGTCTTATTGAATTCCTCTATCGCCTCGGCGTGTCGCCCTCTCTGCTGGTAGTAACAGGCCAGAAGGTAATGCGAATCCGGGTTGCCCCTGTGGAGCCGTATCTTTGACGCGAATTGGTGAATGTCTTTTTCCGAGACGCGCTGGGCCGATTCTTTCTCCCCCCAGAAATTGAAAAAATCGATCGTCCGGTGAAAGGACGTGCATCCTGCCAGGAGAAGACAGGTGGCGGATAAGATCGAGCCCAAGAAAAGCGTTCTTTTAAAATGCGTGCAGCCGATCATTGAATCCCCCTTACACCTGAATGAAATGCATATCAAACCGGGGAAGACACCTCCCTAATGTGCGGACCAGCCGCTCCAGAGTCTGAACACCTGAATCAGCGTTGGCCCCAGAATCGCGACAAAAAGCGACGGGAAGACGAACATGATGAGGGGAAACAGAAGCTTCACCGGAAGCTTGGCCGCCATTTCCTCGGCCCGCTGATGCCGCCTGGTGCGCATCCCGTCTGAATGGACCCGCAGAGCCTGTGCGATGCTCGTCCCGAACCGGTCGGTCTGGATGAGAAGCGTGACCAGGCTGTTCACATCCTCCAGATCCATTCTCTGCGCGAGGCTCCTCAAAGCATCGCGGCGCGATTTCCCCGCCCGCAACTCGAGGATGAGTTGCCGGAACTCCTCGTAAAGGGGCTTGTTGGTCATCTTCATTTCTTCCGTCACCCGGTTGAGGGCCTGATCCAGACCCATACCGGCTTCCACACAGACCACCATCAGGTCCAGCGCATCGGGAAAACCTTCCAGAATTCTCCTCTTCCGCCGGCGCACCCTGAACCTCATGTAGAGATCAGGCAGATAGAATCCGATGAAAAAGGAAATGACGATGATGGGAACGATGAGGACGGCGACTTTGATCCGATAGGCATAGGCCTGCGAAACAATGACGAGCGACGGAAGAAGAATGGCCAGAAAAACTTTGGCACCAAAGTAGAAGATCGTCGCGTTTTTTGCCCGGAAACCCGCATGCCAGAGATCCCGTTCGATCCGTGAAGCCTCGTTTTCACCTTTCGGCCTCGCGAGATCCCCCAGGCGTGTGATGCCGCCAATG
The DNA here is from genome assembly GCA_026388445.1 of Deltaproteobacteria bacterium. Classification (GTDB taxonomy): domain Bacteria; phylum Desulfobacterota; class Syntrophia; order Syntrophales; family UBA2192; genus JAPLJU01. The sequence continues at coordinate 10,218 of JAPLJU010000058.1, read as the reverse complement.
AAATGTTTCCCCAGTCGTTCCATGACGGAGAGACCCGTATCGTCCGGATTCGTCCTCGTGAGGATACCGAATTTGAGCTTCCTAATCACATGGCGATGTTCTTCCGACGTCTTGACAAGAGAATAAGTCGCCGTGATGAACAGAAGAACGCCCATGAAAACCAGGGCCGAGATCATAAAGGGCATGTCAAACATGGATCCCTCCTCACACTTTGATAGCAATCATCCGCTTGATGAAGATGATCCCCAGGATCATCATGGTGATGCTCACAGCCATGAGCACGTGACCGAAGGGGTCGTTGAGCAATGTCGGCAGATACCGGGGGTTGATGATGGCCATGGCCGTTACAATCACAAAGGGTAAAACCACGAGAATCACGGCTGAGAGTCTCGCTTCGGCCGACAGGACGCGGACCCTCCCTTTGAGTTTCAGCCTTTCCCGGATCAGGCGGCCGATACTCTCCAGGATCTCTGCGAGATTGCCGCCGCTTTGCTTCTGAATGATGACGGACATGCTGAAAAACTTCACGTCCGCCGAATCGATCCGGTTCGCGAGGTTTCTCAGGGCATCCTCGTAGCTGACACCGAAATTGATCTCATCGATCAGCTTGTGAAATTCTGTGTTGATCGGATCCTGAAACTCCTGGGCGACCATCTGGAACCCGCTCGAGAGGGCGTGACCCGCTTTCAGTGCCCTGGCGACCATATCCAGCGCGTCGGGGAGTTGCTCCTGCAGCCTGTTCAACCTCTGCGCCTTCCTGAAACGAAGGTAATAATATGGTCCGCACCCCAGGATCAGACCCACCAGAGCGGGAAGGATAACATTCCGCGTCAGGACGGTTACAAAAAGAAATCCGCCCATGAAAAGCACGCAGGACAGGAGGATGAAAAACCCCAGGGGATATTTTGACCCTGACTGCAGGACCAGGCGATCCAGCGTGTGAACATGGGGGCTCTCAATGCCGAGCAGGAAACGGTTCAGAAAGGGAACGCTGCTCAGTCGCCTCTGGCGCGTGATGTCAACTATCTCCAGGGGGCTCTTCTCGACGGCGAGCTGCTTGAGCTGTTTGTGAACTCTTCTCTTCTCCGGGTTCCACCGGACCCCGGCCAGTGCGTAGATCGCAAGTCCGACAACGGCCAGCGAAACCATGAATATCAGAAGAAATAAACCCATACCTTTGATCCACCCCTCCTAGACTTCGAACACTTTATGGGTATTGAAAATATCGTAGGGAACCGGTATCCCCATGGCCTTGAAACGCTCCGTGAATCTCGGGAGAATCCCGCTCATTTTGAATTGGCCCTTCACCCGGCCTCTTTTGTCGATGCCCCTCTGATCGAAGGTGAAAATCTCCTGGGTGGTGATGATATTACCTTCCATGCCGGTCAGTTCCTGAAAATTGACGATCTTCCGGCTGCCATCGACGAGGCGTTCCACATGGATAATGATGTTGATGGCCGAGCTGATATACCGACGCACGGCATCGTTGGGAATATTGAGACCTGTCATGGCCACGAGCGTTTCGAGCCGGATCAGGGCATCGCGGGGGGCGTTGGCATGGATCGTGGTCAGAGAACCGTCATGACCGGTGTTCATGGCCTGGAGCATATCCAGAACTTCCGGACCCCTGACCTCTCCCACGATGATCCGATCCGGGCGCATCCTCAGGCTGTTCCTGACCAGCTCCCGCTGGGTGATCTCCCCTTTGCCCTCGATGTTCGGCGGCCTCGTCTCGAGCCGAACGACGTGGTCCTGTTTGAGCTGAAGCTCCGCCGCATCCTCGATTGTGACGACCCGCTCATCCTCGGGAATAAACCGGGAAAGAACATTGAGAAGTGTCGTCTTGCCGCTGCCCGTCCCGCCTGAGACGATCACGTTGAGCCTCGATCCGACGATCCCCTTCAGGAGCTCGCCGATCTCCGGGACCAGCGTGCTCAGGTGGATCAGGTCCTCCAGTTCGAGGGGATCCACGGAAAACCGTCGGATGGACAGCGAAGGGCCGTCAATGGCTACGGGCGGCACGATGGCATTCACGCGGGAGCCGTCAGCAAGTCGGGCGTCGACCATGGGGGAGGACTCATCGATTCTGCGACCCACGGCGGATACGATCCGGTCGATGATCTTCCGCAGGTGTGCGTCATCCTTGAAACGCGCCTCGGTCAGCTCCAGTTTCCCGTATCGCTCCACATAGACCTGGTTATAGGTATTGACGAGAATATCCGAAATCGAGGGGTCATGCATGAAGGGTTCGATGGGCCCCAGGCCGAGCACCTCATCCTGGATTTCCCGGTAGAAACGCTCCCGCTCCTCGGAATTGAGGGGAATGCCGATGCTGTCCTCCGACAGAATCCGCTCCGTCAGCTTCCGAATTTCCTGCCGCAGTATTTTCGCCTCCAGGGAGTCGATCAGTGAAAGGTCCAGGACTTCCACGAGGCGGTCATGGACTTTCTTTTTCAGTTCGTTGAACTCATCGGTGATCGTAAAATTATTTTTCCGGCTGCTGACCAGTTCCATCTGTCTCTCCTTGTTTTTCCGTTACACTCGGGGTCACCCGATTCGGTCTTAACGGTTTAACTTTTGTCCTTCAGGTATTTGAACCAGGAGAAGCCGTTTCGCTTCGCCTGTGTTTTGCCCGAGAGGGCCGATGCGAAGTCCAGAAAGTTTTTCGAGATCTGGGATTCCGTCTTGAGGGCGATGAGGGGTTTCCCCTGGTTGATCGCGCTCATCGTCGTCTGGTAATCATTGGGGATCGTCCACAGAAATTTCTTGTCGAGGTTCTTCTCTGCCTCCGCCATGGAAACAGTGGAGTTCTTGTGGAACCGGTTCACGATGATCTCGACATTGGCATCATTCGGATAGCCAAGGCCCCTGAAGGTATTCTGAAGCCTCTTGACATTGATGAGACAGGGAAGACTCAGGAGCGTCACGACGAGGACCTTGTCGGACATCCTCATGATCACCTTGGAGACATCGTCGAAGGACTGGCCGCTGTCGATGACGACGTAATCAAAGAGGGTGTGCATGAGCTTGAGAAGACTCTCAATGACCTGCGGCGTGATCTTGTATTCATCCATCAGCTTACTCGGAGAGGGCAGCACATAGATTCCGGAGTGATGCTTGTACAGGGTGCTCATGAGGTAGGTCGCATCGAGCCGCGAGATGTTCCGTGTCACTTCCATCCAGTCAAAAACCGGTTCAATGCCCAGGAAAAGGGGGATGTCCCCGAACAGGAGATTCATGTCCATCAACGCCACAGACTGAACACCCTCCATGCCGGCGAGACTGGTGGCCAAGTTGACGGCAACCGTCGTTGTCCCGACACCGCCTTTGCTCCCCAAGACATCGATGATTTTCCCCCTTTTGGCCGGCACCGCGATGACCTTCGTCCGGTCTTTCTGCGCCCTGACCTTGAATTTGATCAGTGCGTCTTTGACTTCCTCGCCGTTGAGGGGCTGCGGGAAGAATTCCTTGGCACCGATCCGCAGGGCTTCGATCAGGATTTCCGGGTTTGTCTTCGGTGAGGTGAGGAAGACCTCTCCGGCGACGCCCGCGGACAGGATGTTGCCAACGAACTGAAGATCCTTCCCGTGCTCCTCGCCGATGTCGACGATGAAGAGGTCGTATCCGCCCGGATCGCTCATGTCCTTGATCTGCATGCCGCCGACGAAGGCGATGAGCTCTTCCAGATCCTTCCGAAGTTTCTGGGAGCGCGTCTCGATTCGAACGGAGAATATCCTCTCAGACATGGTCATATCCTTTTCTTCATTCACTTTCTGCTGTCCCGCCGGCGTCTTGATTATCTTTTCGCTCTTCATGTTGCTGATGACCTCGGATAAATTCTACTGGACCAGACCGGGTATGGCGCCCATCGTGCCGAAATTGCCGCCACCCCCGCGACCCGGTTCGATGTTCTCGCAGATAACACTGCCCACAACGGTGTGCTGCGGGCCGCTCCTCGGGTCATTGACGATCACATCCTCCATGACGACCGTCGCAAATCCCAGCACGGTGTATTCCTGACCCGGGTTTCTGCCACAGGGGAAGTCGAAGACGACGACCTCCGTGGTCCAGGTGCCGGGATTTCCATCCCCGTCTCTCGCCCTCATGTACTCGAAAAGATCAAAGAGGTCACCGATGGCCGGCACAATCGTTCCCCCCGTCGCGTTGAAGACCGTCGAGCCGGCCGTGGTTTCGGGACTGGTGTAGGTCCCGTTTCGCAACCCCTGGATGATTCTTCTCAGCCTGCTGGCGCTCGACGGCGACTCATCGAAGGTGTGCCATCCGGCACAGCTGTCCGTCGGATGAAATTGAATTCTCTGCCCGCAGAAGTATCCCCTTTCAAACCAGTCGGCCGAAATGCCGATGGGAATATTGAGACCGCCGGGACCAGCGGTGCTCTGGCCCGTCAGGGCCGCCGTCGCCACCGCGGTTACGGGGACACTCTGGATACCGAACACGCGGGCGAAGAATGTCGAGACGGGGCTGTTGATCTGCTGATCACGACGGGCAATCACCCGGACCGCATCGGGTTGATTGTTCGTCTGGCTGAAGGGATCGGGACTGCGTCTCGAATCCCACGTGCCGATCAGGATCTCCTCCTGGTCAATCGCGATGTTGACACCGCCGGCCTGGTTACTGTAAGCGACGCCCGTTGCCACGCCTTTGATGAGTGATTCGTCGGTACCCCCGGCAACGTAGGATTGCTGCTGGGCGAAGGTCATCCCTTCGTAGAGCACGCCCAGCTGCCGGGTCGCGGCCAGCGCGGCGGCGTCCGCCACATTCTGCAGTTCACCCCGGTTCACCATGAGATAACCCACATCCACGGCGAGGGCGCCCATGCCCACAAAAATGACCAGGAGCAAAGCCACCAGAATGGCCACGGCACCGCGACTGTCACCTAAAAGAACGGCTTGACGGCGGGGAAATTTTTTAACGTTTTTCCGCTCCATGATCTTACTCGTATCTCATCACGGTCTCGGCCGTAAGCGTGATCTGCCTCTCCGGGGAATTACGGAAGAAGGCAATCACGATGTCCGGGAAGATGAGAAACTGATAGTTATAGGCCACCCTCACCCTCAGGTTCTCCCCAAAGAGGGCATTGGCGTTGAAACCATCCGGGAAAGAGGTGACCGGCGGCGGCTGCGCGTAATCGAAGGTGATGAGATTCTGGGCGCAATAAAGCTGGACGATCTGATCAACGGAGGGGCTGCCGAATGCGGGCAGCCTCGTCGGTGTCCTGGCCACAATGCCGGCCCTTGAGCCCTCCCGGCTCGCATTGGTGATCACTTGCTTGTTGTAGAGGAGAAAGCCGAATTCGATCGTGCCGAAAATGATGAGAAGGAGAAGCGGCAGAACGATCGCGAACTCAATGGCCGATGCTCCTCTGGATTTCGTCAACCTTTTCATCATGCGAAAGCCCGACAAGCTCATTTTCCCATTGTTCCGACGCTGAACGTGTAGGTTGGCGCGGGGGGCGTTTTTTCGAAACCTTTCTCGTACTTGTCAACAGTCGCCTGCGCCGCCTTCCCGTCCATGCCCTCGACGGGGGCAAGATTTTTCTCCGCCTCGGGGTTCAGGGTCTGGTTGTGGATGGCAAGCTTATGAGACGTTCCGTAGTCCATCTCGAGCCGGCTTTGTGCGCAACCGGCCAGGGCAACGATCAATACCGTTATACTCAAGAGCAAAAATAGTTTTCTCATGTCTCACTCTCCTCACTCGGGTACAATGTGTCCAAAATCGCCTTCCAAGCCTCCGCCGCCTTTCACCGCCTGGCGTTGTGACGCCGGGTTGGCGGTTTCCCCCTTCCCCGATCCCTCCAGCCAGCCCATGAGGTAGAACTCAAAATCATTCGGCTCAATGAACTGATCCGTCGGCAAGGTCTGCTTTGCCATATCAACAGGTTTCACGAGGTGCGGTGTCACGACGATAATCAGCTCGGTCTCGTTCTTCTGGTAAGAGGTGCTGCGGAACAGCGCACCCAGAACCGGGATATCGCCCAACACGGGGAACTTCCTCACACTTTCCCGGACGTCGTCCCGGAGAAGCCCGGCAACAGCAAAGCTCTGGCCGTCGGCAAGCTCGATGACGGTGGAGACGCGACGAGTGGTGACGCTCGGAATGACGAAGCCTTGAAAGGACACGGCATTGGTAAAGTCAAGATCGGAGACCTCGGGATTGACCTCCATGCTGATCTTCTTGTTGTTGAGGACCGTCGGTGTGAAATTGAGCCCCACACCGAAGGTTTTGTATTCGATCGTGATGGTGGTTCCCGTCCCGCCGGGCTGGGGTACAGGAATGGGATACTCCCCGCCGGCCAGGAAGTTTGCTCTCTTACCGCTCAGGGTGATGAGGGTCGGCTCAGCCAGAACCTTCGTGAGCCCCTCATCTTTCAGGGCATCGATGAACATCGTCCAGGTGGCGCCGCCGCCGAGGAATCGCACGATGGCGTTCACGCTGGTTGACACAGTGGGAATCCCGGCCCCGGGAACCGCAGCCGTCGACAGGGTGTCCAGGACGGACACGCCGAAGGTTTTCCCGCCATCGCTGATGTAACTGAAATTGACCCCCAGTTTTTTCATGAGGCTCCGGGACATCTCGGCAACCCGCACTTCCAGCATTACCTGATGGACACCGCCGACCTCCAGAAGATTGATGACTCTCTGCTTCCCTTCCTTGTCGGCGGGGGCGTAGGACCGGGCCAGGGCCATGACCTGGGAGAGGTTCGCGCTGCTTGAGACCGTTCCGGACAGGGTGATGGCGTCATGGGTACCTATCACTTTGATGTCTTTTTCCTGGGGCATCAGCTCGTAAATCTTCGCTTTGAGCTGGCTCACGTCCGGTACGACCTCGATGTCCAGAATCGCCGATATGGCCCGGCTGTCATTCCAGAGGGTGATGTTCGTTGCGCCCGGCGCTTTCCCGGTGAGGTAGATCTGTCTCGGCGTGAGCACAATGGCGTCCGTGACCTCCGGTGCGGCAACGGAGACCCGCTTGATCCGGTCCGGGCTCTCAATAATGATGGATTTTCCGGCCATGAGGGTCAACTTTTGCGGCGCCGTCGAATTCACCGACACCCTGGCGGGGCTCGCCCAGCTGTTGAATGAAAACGCGAGTGAGAAAAACAGCACCAGCAGCAACAGAACAATATAGATGATTCCCAAATATCTGCTCATATTCCGCTTCATCGAACCTTCTCCTTTTAAAACGTCTGCTGACTAATCTTATTTCCTTTGATCAACTCGACGGTGAAGGGTCCCTCCGATGTGGTGGTGGACACGGCCTTGGGTTTCGACTTCTGTGATCCCGATGAAACATAGGATGAAAGCAGTGCCGGTATCGTCGTTCCCTTCGTGACCACTTCTTCCCTGTCACCCGCATTCCGCAGGGCGAGTTGCAGCTTGCCTTCCGTCGCTGCGAGTGCCAGCTTTTCGCCCTCGCCCGGTGTCACCTCCAGGGTGATGACATCAACCTGCGTGGGTTTCTCCTGCTTTCCCGTCTTTTCGATCTCCGTCCCTGTGGCAAGGACAAGGATATTCTCGAGAACAATCTTGGTAATGGGTGTGGACTGCTTGGCCGTCTGGGCCAGGGTCACGAGGATATCCACCCGGTGACCGGGATGGATGAAACCCGCGACGCCGACAACCTTGTCCACCTTCACGGCCATGGCCCGCTTACCGGGACTGATCACCGCTGCGACACCGCCGCCCTTCATCGTCACCGGGGCAAGCCTGGATTCCAGGATCGGCTCACCGGCCTTTAACGGATACAGGATGACGCGTCCGTCCAGCGCGGCCGGGTCGGTGGCGTATCCCGGGGGAAGGCTCTCTTTCAGGAAATTCGACACCTTCATGTATTCCCTGCTGAGTGAAGTCCCCCAGGCCAAATCCGCTGCGGCCACGACGACCTGCTGGGTCTCCATGGTTTTATTTTTTGCGGCATAACTTTTCTGCAGATAACTGTAAGAGAGCACGGCCACAAAAAGGGCGATGAGTACGGCAATGGAAAAAAGTATGATGGTCTTGCTCTTATCCGACCAATCGCTCCAGAGATTCTTCATTTTCTCAAGCCTCCTTAACCTTTCAGTGCAGCCGGGTTCATTGAAATTCGACCCCCGCTTATCACGACAACATTTAAATCATCTCCCTGAGAACATACAGGGTTGTCCCGAGCGCTATGACAATACCGTAATAAAGGACCGGCATGTTTTTATTATCCGCCGCGGGGATATAAATGAACTGGTGAGTGAGAATCAGGGTCTTCAAGATCCTGCCGTATCTCTGGAGGATTTCCCTCCCCCTCGCCTTCCACAAAAGAAGGGCGACGGCCAGAATGCCGCCGATGATGGCGGTGTAAATGAAGGCCCAGAAAACCCCCTTCGGACCCAGTAATCCCCCGACGGCACCCATCAGCTTTACGTCGCCGGCCCCCATGCCCGCCGCAAGGTAGAATAAAATCAGGAGCCCCAACCCCAGAAGCACTCCCTGCAGGCTGAAAAAGAATCCTGCGATACCGTTCATCCAGCTATGGCAGGCAAGGCCGGCGGCGACGGCGGAAAAAGTCAGCCAGTTCGGTATTTTTTGAATGCGGACATCACTGACGGCGGCAACGAGCAATACCAGGAGTAAAAAGAGCGGTATGAATTGTACTGCCATGTCGTGATCCATCTAAAGCTCCAGCGGAATTATTTCTCTGCCGGACTGAGAGCCCCGCTCAGAGATGTCCGCATTGGTGATATTGTCACGGGAGATTCCCTTCCTGGAACACCGGGAAACATGTCGAATGTAACAAAGCCTGAAGGCATCCGGCCGGCTTCGACCCCGTCAGGGAACTCCCCTTCCTTCATACATCATCAGATACTGTGATTATGCACCGGCCGGGCGATCGGGGCCCACCATCTGTCGGACCCTGTCGAACACGAGGTACAACTGATCACCGACGAGCCATACGACGATCGCAATGGCCATGGCGATGCCGGCTGCGATCAGGGCGTATTCGATTGCCGTGACACCTTTTTCGTCTTTCAGAAATTGTTTGATTCTTTTCATCCGTGAAATCCTCCTCAAAAGATTATTTTCTTAATTGAACAGCCTCTTGGTTCATCAAAAGGCTCTAACTCTTCTTTATTCTGCGACCTCCTGACCTCCTTTTCATCACCTCCCTCTGCAGTTTTTAATTTCATTCGTTGTGGTTGTTATTTTCGTTGCATTCGCAAGAAAAATCAATCGGTAATAGGTATGATTTTATATAAGAATAAAGTATTATTTCGCAGACTAATACCCCTGTTGATAACTTGTCAGGAAATTTTACAACATATTATAATAATTGTATTTTTCATTTTATAATACCTGAAAGTTGTGAAAAACACACCTCGATAAACGGCTGAATTTTTATGGGACCGAATCTGCCGTATTCAATGGCGTGAATACCTGTTGATAAATAACGTTTAGCCGCTGAAAAAACACTTGCTCTGTTTATAACTTTCTTCTGTGTGGCAATGACCGAAAAGCTTATTTACGAGAAATATGGTCAGGCCTTCTAAAGACAGAGCCGCCGGTATTAGTTCAATTGCCTAAAATAATTGATAATTTGATATCTACCTCTCTAGGCCACAGATATCCGCCCCATCCACATACACACGATCAAGAATGATGCCGGATTCAGCGGCGATGTATGGGAAAATAATAAGTTTTTAAAATAGATATGTTCTGTAGAAAATGAGGTGACTTATCCACAGGTCTCGCCCGGAGTGTCTCGTGCTCTTGCAATGGACTGTCATTTCCCATGTAGATAAATCTGTACGAACAACAGACTATTTTCAGAATCGCCAGGGAAGTTTCGCCTCCTTACCGGCCGATCCGTCTCTGAATGTCGATTACGTCAATCGATACCAGAGTGAAAATATGACCCCCGGGCGTTACCCCTCCGCGGACCTTCTCAAGTTCCAAAAAGAATTCCGCCGGAATGTTGAAAAACCGACTGTATTGGGTTAATATGATTAAAAAAGCATCAGAGGAGGTTTGAATGACTTCAAACGATCACACCCGTTTGAAAAGTGTCGCAATATTCTTTCTTTTCCTTTCGTTTTTTCTGTACTTGACGGCGGAAACACAGGGACAGACGATCTACGAATACAAAGATGATAGCGGTGCCGTGGTCATCACGGACAAGCCACCCGACAAGAAGGTCAAGTCCATCAAAAAATACGAATACAAGCCGGAG
>JAPLJU010000102.1 GCA_026388445.1 Deltaproteobacteria bacterium | reverse complement strand
ACCCCCTTCTTCGGGACCTTCTTCTGAAAGATGGCCGTACAGTTGGGGGGTGAAAAAATGGCCTCCGAAACGTCCCTCCCCACCTTCCTTGAGTCGATGTCGAAGGCGCAGACCACCTCGATGTCCGAGGGCTTATAGCCCCCGATGTCCCAGTGCATGAGTCCCGTGACCTCCCGGGGGGATTTGCCCCCGTAGTAGGCGATCCCCTGCACCAGCGATGAGGCGCAGTTCCCCACCCCCACCATGGCAACCCTGATCTTCTCCAAGACCGATCCCCCTCCTTCTGACGGATGCCCCTTTTCTCTCCAGGCGACGAAACGGTGAGATGTATATAACAAATCCGTCCATAATTCAATGATGGAGAAAGACAAACAGTGATTTTCACCTTGACAGTGTAAATTTATTATGCTAGCAGGACAACACGCGACAGGTGAGAGAAATGATCAACAATCAAAACGTAAACAGGTATGGCTGGTGGTGGTGCCCAACAGGCCCGCCCGGATAGGCTTTTCCTGAAAGGAACAGAAGAGCCGTGGGTGAGGCGGAATCTCCCCATGGCTTTTTCATTTGGACGCCATGGGAATCCCCATGGCTTTTTTATTTCAAGAAATTTACTCAGAGGAGGATAGAACATGGAAAACATCAAAATCTTGTTGCGGGACGATGAGATTCCCAGGGAGTGGTACAACATTCTGGCGGACATGCCGACCCCGATGCACCCGCCGCTTCACCCCGGAACGGGAAAACCCATCACCGCACAGGACATGGCGGCGATCTTTCCCATGAACCTCATCGAGCAGGAGATGAGCGCGGATCGTTTCATCCGGATTCCCGACGAGGTCCTGGAGAAATACCTCCTCTGGCGTCCCACGCCGCTTTGCCGGGCAAGGAATTTCGAAAAATTGCTGAAGGCTCCGGTGAAGATCTACTACAAGAACGAGGGCGTGAGCCCCCCGGGCTCTCACAAACCCAACACGGCCGTGGCGCAGGCCTACTATAACAAGATCGCCGGTGTGAAGCGCCTGTCGACGGAGACGGGGGCCGGGCAGTGGGGCAGCGCACTTGCCATGGCCTGCCACATGTTCGGCCTCGAGTGCCGTGTTTTCATGGTCCGGGTGAGCTTCGAGCAGAAGCCCTACCGGCGGATCATGATGATGACCTGGGGGGCCGAGTGCATCCCGTCTCCCAGTACCCTGACGGAGGCGGGAAAAAAGGTCCTGGCCAGAGACCCGGACTCTCCGGGGAGCCTGGGCATCGCCATCAGTGAAGCCATCGAGGACGCCGTGAAAGGCAAGGACTCGCGCTATTCACTGGGAAGTGTGCTGAACCACGTCCTTCTCCATCAGACGATCATCGGTCTCGAAGCCAAAAAGCAGATGGAGAAGATCGGTGAATACCCCGACGTGGTCATCGGCTGTGCTGGCGGCGGGAGCAACTTTGCGGGGCTCAGCCTTCCCTTCGTACGCGACAAGATCCACGGAAAACAGATCAGCTTCATCGCCGCCGAACCGTCATCCTGCCCGACGCTCACGCGGGGGCCATTTGCCTACGACTTCGGAGACCTGGCCATGACGACCCCGCTTCTGGCCATGTTGCTTCATCCCCGCCCCGGAGACCGACCACGCCATCGCGGCCGTCGTCGATGAGGCCCGGCGTGCCCGTGAGGAAGGAAAGGAAAAGGTCATCCTCTTCAACTGGAGTGGCCACGGACTTGTCGATCTTGCCTCCTACGACGCCTATCTCTCGGGTCAGCTCCAAAAATACGATCTGCCCGACGAGGAAATCCAGAGGGCCCTGAAGGCGATTGAAAAATTCCCGAAACCCCGAGACGGGTAGCGGTGGTCAGGGGATATTGTTTTTAAGAAGGTTCCGTGATAGTTTCATTCCTCTCGCATGGCCGATGAGCCGCAGGCGGAGCCTTTGACGGATGGATCTGTTCAGTAAACCGGTCGAGAATGGGAAGAACCCTTCCGCCCCCCTGGCGGAAAGGATGCGGCCGAAGAGCCTCAAGGACTTTGTGGGACAGTCTCATCTCCTTGGGCCGGACAGCCTGCTCCGACGCGCCATCGAGGAAGATCGCCTTTTCTCCGTCATCTTCTGGGGCCCGCCCGGATCGGGGAAGACGACCCTTGCCCGCATCATGGCAAGCGAGCCCCAGTCTCATTTTGAATCGTTCTCGGCCGTTCTTTCCGGCGTCAAGGAAATCCGGGCCGTCATCGACGAGGCAAGATCCCAGCAAAAACTCCACGGGCGTAAAACCATTCTCTTCGTCGACGAGATTCACCGTTTCAACAAAGCCCAGCAGGACGGCTTTCTCCCGCACGTCGAAAGCGGTCTCATCACGCTCATCGGGGCAACGACGGAAAACCCCTCCTTCGAGGTTATCTCCCCCCTTCTCTCGCGCACACGGGTCATGGTATTGAAACCCTACACGGAGGAGGAGCTTCTTACCATCCTCCGGAGGGCCATCGAGGACCGGGACAGGGGACTCGGTGAACTTGAGCTCAGGGTCGACGAAGAGGCGATTCAGCACATCATCTGGTCTTCCGACGGCGATGCAAGGACAGCACTGAATAACCTGGAGGCGGCGGCCTCCCTTGTCCAGGGCAGAACGGCCGGAGAGAGGAAGATCACCCGGGAAGGGGTGGAGACGGCCCTGCAGCGCAAGGCGTTGCAGTATGATAAAGACGGTGAGGAGCACTACAACCTCATATCGGCCCTCCACAAGAGCCTCCGGGGAAGTGACCCTGATGCGGCCCTCTACTGGCTTGCGCGGATGCTTGAAGCAGGCGAGGACCCGCTCTACATCGCCAGGCGGATGGTCCGGTTCGCCTCCGAGGATGTGGGAAACGCCGATCCCCAGGCCCTCTTAGTTGTCATGGCGGCCATGCAGGCCTATGAGTTTATCGGTCTGCCCGAAGGGGAGCTGGCCCTCGCCCAGGCAGCCATCTACCTCGCCACGGCTCCGAAGAGCAACGCCGTCTACCGGGCCTACGGCAGGGCCAGGGACGCCATCCACAGGACGGGTTCCCTTCCCGTTCCCCTGCACATCCGGAACGCGCCGACAAAATTGATGAAAGAGCTGAACTATGGCAAGGGTTACCGGTACGCCCATGATTTCGAAGAGGCCTATGTTCCCCAGGAATATCTTCCCGAACCCCTTCGCGGGGACATCTACTACAGACCGACCGGCCGCGGATACGAGAAGGTCCTCCAGGAAAGACTCGAGAAATGGCGAAAGCTCAGAGCATCACTCGATCATAAAGAAGGCCCCGGGAAGAAAAATCGCGATCCCGATCGGGAGACCCCGTAACCGGGCTGAGCAGGGGGTGACGACCGTTGAGCGAAAAGGTTTACACGATAGGGCACGGCAACAAATCCTTCGAGGAGTTTATCCGTATCCTGAAGCATTACGAGATCGATATCGTGGTGGACATCCGCTCCTTCCCGGGTTCGAGGAGGTACGCCCATTTCAGCGGTGCCTATCTCGAACGCGAACTGCCTTCGTCCGGCATGTCTTACCAGTGGTGCCGGCCGCTCGGGGGCTTCCGGAAAAAAGGTCTCGGCGATCGGTCGCCGAACCTCGCGCTGAAGAGGGATGGTTTCCGCAACTACGCCGATTACATGCTCTCAAAGAGCTTTGAAGAAAATGTTGCGCTTTTGCTGAAGATCGTGCAGAAAGAAAGGACCTGTCTCCTCTGTGCGGAAACATTGCCCCTCCGCTGTCACCGGTGGATTCTCTCGGACTACCTCACGGCACACGGCACGGAGGTCATTCACCTGCTGGACGCCGAGAAGAGCGAAGTCCACAAAATGTCCAGGTGGGCAGCGGTGCGGGATGGACAGGTCATATACAACGGTGCGGAAATATCCTCCTGATTTTTCAAGTTAAAGGACATTGCTCTCCGACAGGGCGACCGAAAATATTCCATTCATCATGCACAGGAGCCGAAGGTATTGATTGACGATCAGAGAGAGAAGGAATTGCTTGAAGGTGAGCTGAAGGATCTTCGCCGGCGGGTGGCGGAACTGGAAACGCTGGAGGACGAGCATCGGCGTGTCGTCCAGGCCCTCGGTGAATCCGAGGAGTGGTGCCGGCTTCTCGTTCAGCACACCCAGGACAGCATTTTTATCCTTCAGGGCAACCGCATCAAGTATCCCAACCCCTTCACGATTGCGGTCACGGGATACACGGAAGGTGAACTCGCGAATCTCACCGTAACGGATCTCATCCATCCCGACGACAGAAACAAAGTCACGGAAAAGTTCAGAAGGGCGGGCGATGGAGGACAGGCACCCGGTACCTTTTCTTTCAGGGCGCTCAACAAGAAAGGAGATGTCCTCCATGCCGAGATCAACGCAGCCCCGATCAGCTGGGAAGATAAGCCTGCTTTCCTTTGCCTCGTGAGGGATATCACGGCGCAGACGCAACTGGACACCCAGCTCCAGTATACGAAGAAGATGGAGGCCATCGGGACCCTCGCCGGAGGCATCGCCCACGATTTCAACAATTATCTACAGGGCATCTCAGGGTATATTCAGCTCCTCATGATGAAGAAGGACCTTACCGATCGTGAGCAGCACTACCTGATGCAGATGGAAAAATCGGTGGAGCGGGCCGCTCTTCTGACCAAGCAGCTCCTGATTTTCGGCCGGAAGGAGGAGAGCAAGTTGAGGCCCGTGAATCTCAATGAAGTCCTGCATCAGGCCTACAAGCTCCTCATCAAAACGCTTCCCGAGACGGTTCATGTAGAGCTCGACCTGAGCGATTACCTGGAGCCGATCAATGCGGATGCCGTGCAGTTTGAACATATCATGTTTAACATGGGGCTCAACGCCAAGGATGCGATGCCAGAGGGGGGAAAGTTCAGGGTCGAGACAAGGGATATCTTTCTGGATGAAAAGTACTGTGACACCCATGTCGGCGTCAGGCCGGGTGCGCACGTGCAGATGGTCCTCACGGACACAGGCCATGGCATGGACCCGGAAACCCTCGAACATATCTTTGAGCCCTTCTATACCACCAAGGGGGTGGGGATGGGGACCGGTCTGGGGCTGTCCATCGTGTACGGGATTGTCCAGAGCCACAACGGTCACATCACCTGCGAAACCGAACGGGGAAAGGGGACAACCTTCAGGATCTACTTCCCCGCGCTGGAATCCGCGACCGAGGGCAGGGTCGCCGAGCCCGAGCGGGATGTTCATCTCTATGGCGGGGAGACGATCCTTCTGGTGGATGACGAAACCAACATACTGGATATCGGTGTGAATATTCTGGAACAGTTCGGCTACACAACGCTCACGGCCAGGAGCGGGGAGGAAGCGGTCGATCTGTACCGGGCCAGGGGAGGCGAGATTGGTCTGGTCATCCTGGACCTGGGGATGCCCGGCATGGGGGGGGAGCAGTGCCTTCAGGAGATCCTGAAAATCAATCCCAAGGCTCAGGTCGTCATTGCGAGTGGTTACGCGGCGAGTCAGACCGTGAAATATCTAATGGAAGCGGGCGCGTCCGGCTACGTCTCCAAACCCTACCGGCTTGAAAATATGTTGAAGAAAATCCGGGAGCTGATCGACAAAAAGTAAAACAATGCCCCGGACATCCACGCTGGCTTCGTGAACCTTCGGCCGAATCCCGTCGGCCTTAAGCCTTACTTCCCTCAGGGTCCGCAGCTTGTGGTAGAGCAGCTGCCGCACTCCGAACCCTTAGAACTCGTGAACTTGCCCCCGCTTGAATGGCTGAATGCAGAGAGCAGCTTTTTGACTTTTCTGCCCTTGCAGTTCGGACAGCTCGCAGGCTCTTTCCCCAAGACGAGCATTTCGAAATCCCTGTTACACTTTTCGCAGTGAAACTCGAAGATCGGCACCGTTTATATTCCTCCTGATATTCCTAGGGTGATATTCAAATTTTTCCGGATCCCACGGCCTCTTAGAAAAAGAGAATGCGCCGGCCCCTCTGCCTGGCATCCAGCCGAGTCAACCCCGCCTGTCTCGCCCAATCCACGGCCTGCTCGAATTCCTCAGACGTGATCCGACGGTTGATCGACGGATCCTTGGACGCCTCCCCACAGGGCCTGTACTGATCCATGACGTTGACGTAGGTATGGGGTGATATTTCTTTCGCCAGGAAACGCAATACCTCCTCCGAGTGGGCCGCGTCATTTGGCATCACTAGATGCCTCACCAGGAGTCCTTTCAGGGCAACGCCCTTCCCATCCATCTCCAGGTCGCCGACCTGGAGATGCATCTCTTTGATCGCCGCCTTTGCGTGCTCACGGTAGTCCGGCGCGTTGCAAAACTTCATGGCCGTATCAGCATCCCAAAACTTGAAATCCGGCATGTAGATATCAAAGATACCGTCGAGGATACGCAGGGTCTCCACCTTGTCGTATCCCCCGCTGTTGTATACCAGGGGGACCTGGAGCCCGTTTTCCACGGCCACGATGAGGCCCTCGAGGATTTGCGGAACCACGTGGGTGGGTGTGACGAAATTAATATTGTGGCAGCCGCTTTTGGCCAGGCGAAGCATCATGGCGGCCAGTTGCTCGGGTTCCACCTCGACGCCCTCCCGGAGGTGGCTGATCTCATAATTCTGGCAGAAGGTGCACAAAAGATTACAGGCGCTGAAGAAAATCGTCCCCGATCCGGAAGACCCCACGAGTGGCGCCTCTTCGCCATAATGGGCGTTGAAACTCGAGACTATCGCCTTGCGTCCCGTTTCGCAGACACCCCGCTCCCCCGACAGACGGTCGACATGACATTCCCGCGGGCAGATCGCACAGTCCCGGAGCTGTTCCACGGCCTGAAGGGCCCTCTCCTGCAGCTTTCCTTCTCTATACAACCTGAGGTAGGAGGGGTCTTTCGGCATGTCCTCTTCGGCTTATCGACTGTACTTTCCCATGAGCTGTCCCTCGGCCAGCCCGTGCCCCTTCATGGCCTTCAGGATCTGATCCCGCGTTGCCCCGGGGCCGAGAGGGAGGGTCGTATCGAGGGCGTAGACCCTGAAGAAGTACCGGTGCGTGCCACCGGGTGGACAGGGTCCCCCGTAACCGATCTTGCGGAAGTCGTTTACACCCTGAATTCCGCCGGAGGGGAGTTTCTTTTCATGGGGAACATCTTCCGGAAGCTCCGTGATCCCTGCCGGGAGGTTGAAGATGACCCAGTGGACCCACGTCCCCATGGGCGCGTCGGGGTCGTCACAGATCAGCGCATAACTCTTCGTTCCCTCAGGTCCCGGAGACCACTCCAGGGACGGGGAGACATCGGCACCGTCACAGGTGTACCTGGCGGGGATCATGCCACCGTTGTCGAAGGCCCGGCTCTTCAGGTTCATCGCTTTTCCTCCTTTCGTTTGGGCCAGGGCTGCGGAGTCGCCGCCGGTGAATAAAGCCCAGACAAGAACGATGAGAAGACATAGAAACTTTCGCATGCTGGCCTCTGTCAGGGCGCAGGCCCTGTTTGCGGCCCGCCGTCCGGGGGAATTATTATAGGCCGTTTTGTTAAATTGACAATCTATTTATAGTATAACATAACCATCCTAAAGGCGCTGTCCAGTCCCTGCGGTGACCGAAGGAGGACATGTTGGGAAAGCACATTTTGATCACCGGTCTTCCGGGTGTGGGAAAGACAACACTGATCCGCAAGGTCCTTGCAGGGCTTCCCTCGACCCTCCCGGCGGCAGGTTTCTTCACGGGGGAGTTGCGGGAAGGGGGCCAGCGGGTCGGGTTTGAGATCGAGACTCTCGATGGCCGAAAAGGCGTCTTGTCTCACGTCCGGTTTCAATCTCCTCATAGGGTGGGTCGCTACGGCGTGGATCTCGGTGGTTTTGAGAAGCTGGTTCTGCCGCTCTTGCATGCCGGTGCGGCCGGTCTTTATGTTGTCGATGAAATCGGGAAGATGGAATGCTTCTCCAGCCCCTTTATCCAGACCGTAACGGCCCTCCTCGATAGCGGGCCCCCCGTCTTCGGAAGTGTGGCCCTCAAGGGGGGCGGGTTCATCGAAAGGGTCAAGGCCCGCCGTGACGTGACGCTCGTCGAGCTGACGGTCAAAACGCGTGATGACCTTGCCGGGCAACTCGTGCTCGAGCTCAGGAAGAGGCTTGGGCTCTGAACCAGAAGCCATGAAAGATGATCTGTTCCTGGAACTCCTTGAACAATTCCGCCGGTCTCCCGAGGGGTACCGCAAGGTGAGGGCAGGTGTCGAGAAGAGGATCCGACGACACATGAACCGCCTGGGTTGTGAGGACTTCCGAAAATACCTCAAGCTTGTGGTTGAAAGTCCCTTGCTTTCCAGGAACATGGAAGAAATGCTCGCGGTCTCCGTCAGCCGTTTTTTCCGTGACAGGGCCGTCTGGGCGGACCTCGTGGAAAGGGTTTTCCCGCAGCTGACCCTGAACGCCGGGCAGGAGCTGTGTGTGTGGTCGCGACCGACTGAAAGAGGGGATCCTCTGGCGACGGCATGATTTCAACCGGGAGCCTCCGCCACACAAAGCCTTCCAGATCATCTTTCTCAGAAACAATCTCCTGACCTACTACCGCAAGGACGTGCAGGAAGCGGTCCTTCCCGTCATCCTGACAGCTCTCATCACCGGGGGGGTTCTCGTGATCGGGAAAGGGGAAAGACTCCCCCCGCTACCCCTTCGCATGACCCCCGTCGCGTCAAACACGCCCATCTATCGGAAAGAGGCCTCTCTGTCCTTAGGAACCTCGGAAAGACGCCCTGAGATAAAAAAGTAACGCGGGGTTTAATGGGGAAGGATGTTGAGCGATTTCGGCGGGGATCATTCTGCCGCAGTCATGGCGGAAAGGGCTTCGACCCTTCGTCTTCTTCTTCGCGGAGCAAAGACAGAGTGGCGTCTGGCGGCCAGTCTTGCGATATAACTGCCCATGGCGCCGTAAGAATAACCCGCATTTTCGGCGGCATAAGCCATGCTCGCATCGGCGCTGATGTCAGCGTTGGGATTTACATCGAGGACAAAGAAGATACCGTTTCGGAGACGAATATCAATGCGGGCGTAATCCCTGCATCCAAGGGCCCGGTAAGTCAGCCTGGATATCCGCTCGAGGCGACGGCATTCCGCCTCCGTCAGGGATGCCGGCAGGAGGGTTTCGATCTTGCGATAGTGTGCGGACTCCGGCACAAACTTGGCGTCATAGGTGCAGAGCCTTTCGCGGACGTCATCAAAGGCCGAAAAATCCATTTCCGCGGGTGGCAGGATCAGAAGCTGAGCATTCCCCCAGATGGAGACGCGGAATTCGCGGCCGTCGATGAAATCCTCCACGAGGGCCGGCTGATCATAGGTTTCAATCACATACTCGACCCGCCTGAGGAGCTCTTCTTCGGTCATCACGACGGACTCGGAGGTAATGCCGATACTGCAATGTTCATGGGAGGGCTTGATGATGGCGGGAAAGTGACGCCAGACATTGGGCTCGGGTGATTCGAAGAAGTGATATGCCGGCGTGGGAATTCCAGCCTCCCGGAGCAGGTGCTTCATCCGAAGCTTGTCCTCGCAGAGGGTAAGGGCTTCGGGATCGGACCCCGTGTAGATGAAATTTAAGCTTTCGATGACCTCGGCAACCCGCGCTTCGCTGTGGGGAATGCCAGGAATCTCTTCGCACCAGTTGAAAACGATGGCGTCGTCGGGGTGATAGGGGGAAAGAACGGCGGCGATATCAGCATCGAAGACGGGAAGGGACGTGACAGGATGTCCCACGTCTGTTAATGCCGATGCAAGCTGTTCGGTCGCATCGATGACCGTGCTTCTCTCATCAGCTGTCCATGCGGGATCCATGTTGTGCAGAAGCAGAACGGGCAAATCTTGTGGATGGAGGTTGACCGGCACCCTCTCGACTCCTTGCGGGAAGCCTTTTATGTGTACCATTCCTTCATTCTTTTATTTCGACTCACGCACTCTCGACGCAGCACGCAAGGTTTAATTTTTTTCTAACTGAATTCTTATCGTTTATGCAAGAGAATTCTTTACTTTTCTCATCGGTCGATAAGAAAATTTTCTTTAGCAGACCTTTCACGGTTTCTTGGATATTCTCTTCGCGAAGAGATCGTAGACATCGGCCGATACAATCCTGCAGCCGAGCATATCCCCGGTACGTGCCGCTCCGGCCTGTACAAAGGTGATGCCGTCGATATCCGGTGCCTGACCCATGGTCCGGCCGATGAAGGGAAAGGATGTGTTTTCGCTCCTTCCCTCGATGAGGACGTCGCTGAGTGTCCCGACCCTTGAGCGGTTGATCTCGGCGGAAATAGACGCCTGCATTTTCATCAGGGTGTCTCTCCTGGCCTTCTTCAGCTTTTCGGTGGTCTGCGATGGATAGTCGAAGGCCCCCGTCCCTTCTTCCTTCGAGTAGGTGAAGACACCGAGGTGCTCGAAGCGCGTCTCCTCGATGAACCGGAGGAGTTTCTCGAATTTCCCGCGCGTCTCTCCCGGGAAACCCACGATCAGAGATGTCCTGAGGGCAATGCCCGGCACGATCGCTCTCGCCAGTTGCAGCTTTTCCCGGAGGAGCTTTGAATTTCCCCTTCGGTTCATGGCAGCGAGAATCTCATCGTCGATGTGCTGCACGGGAACGTCCAGGTATTTACAGATTCGGTCCTCCCGGGCGATGGTTTCGAGGAGGTCTGCCGTGAGATTTGCCGGGTACGTGTAAAGGACCCTGATCCAGCGGAATCCCTCGATCCCGGCGAGCCGGGTCAGCAGGCCGGAGAGGTTCGGCTTTTCTTTTAAGTCCCTGCCGTAGGATGTGGTGTCCTGGGCCACGAGGACGACTTCCTTTACTCCCCGGCCCGCAAGCGAGCCGGCTTCACGCAGGACGTCCTCCATGGGGCGGCTTCGGAATCTTCCGCGGATCGACGGGATGACGCAGTAGGCGCAGCGGTTCGAGCATCCATCGGCGATCTTCAGATAGGCGATATGGGGAGGGGTGGAGAGATGTCTTGGGTGTTCCGCCGTCATCAGAAATAGGAATCTCGGGGTGTGAATCTTTCGTTTCGGGGAGGGCTCTGAAAGAAGCGCCTGCAGGTGATCGGTGATCCGGGGGACCTCCTCGGGGCCGAGAAAAAGGTCCACCTCCGGCAGCTCCGGGAAAAGTGCCTTTCCATACCGCTGCGGGAGACAGCCGGTCACGACGAGATGGCGGCACTTTCCCTTCTTCTTGAGGCCCGCGAGACGGAGGATTTCATGGATGGATTCTTCTCTGGCCGGGTGGATGAAGGCACAGGTGTTGACGATGACCACTTCCGCGTCTTTCTCGCGGGGTGTGATTCGAAACCCCCTCTCGAAAAGGGTCGCGGACATGACCTCGGCATCGACGAGGTTCTTGGGGCATCCGAGGCTGAGAAGGTAGACGGGTATTTCTTTCAATGTCAGCGCGGCAGTTTCTTGGCGAGGACCTTTCTGGGTTTCACGCCATCGGAAGGCCCGACGATTCCCTCCGACTCCATTTTCTCAATGATGCGGGCCGCCCGGTTGTATCCGATCTTCAGGTATCGCTGGACCAGGGAGATGGAGGCTTGTCCCAGGTCCGTGACCAGTTCAACGGCCTCGTCGTATTTTTCATCGAAGTCACCGGACCTCTTGTCGCCCTCGCCTGATTCGGGCTGGTACTTGAGGATGGACTCATCGTAGATGGGCCTCGCCTGTTTCCGGATGAAGGCGACGATCTTTCCGATCTCCCCTTCCGAGACATAGGACCCGTGTATTCTGGTAACTTTGGAGAGGCCCGGCGGCAGGAAGAGCATATCGCCGGTGCCCAGGAGCTGCTCGGCACCGAGCTGATCGAGGATCGTCCGGGAATCGACTTTCGAAGAGACCTGAAAAGAGATCCGTGTCGGGAAATTCGCCTTGATGATGCCCGTGATGACGTCGACGGAAGGCCTCTGGGTGGCCAGGATGAGGTGAATGCCGGCGGCTCTCGCCATCTGGGCCAGCCGTGTAAGGGATTCTTCCACATTTCGCTGGGCCACCATCATGAGATCGGCAAGCTCGTCAATGACAATGACGATATAGGGAAGCTTTGCGTGGTCCTTCCCGGCTTCTCCCCCTTCCCGGGGTGCGGGCAGATCATCATAGGCAGGGGCCTCTTCCCCCTGTTTTTTCGACTTGTCAAGGGAGGGCCTGTCTTTCTGGGCCTGCTCCCGATCAACGTATCGGTTGAATTTCTCGATGCTCCTCGTCCCCGTCTCCCCGATGATCCGGTATCGGCGCTCCATCTCCTCCACGGCCCAACGAAGCACGTAGGAGGCCTCCCGCGGGTCCACGACCACCGGGTGTAGCAGGTGCGGGATGCCCTCGTAACCGGAGAGCTCCAGCCGTTTGGGGTCAATCATGATGAATTTGACCTCGTCGGGTGGGGCCTTGAAGAGGATGCTGCAGATCAGGGCATTGAGGAAGACACTCTTCCCCGACCCGGTGGTGCCCGCGATGAGCAGGTGAGGCATCTTGGTCAGATCGGAAATGACGGGTCCGCCGATGGTATCCTCGCCGAGGGCAATGGGGAGCCTGGTCTTTGATTCCAGAAAAGTTTCGTTGTCGAGGACGTCCTTCAGTTGGACCGGTTCCCGCTCCAGGTTCGGGATCTCGATGCCGACTACCGCCTTGCCCGGGATCGGTGCGATGATCCGGACGCTCGGGGCTTTCAGAGCCAGGGCCAGGTCGTCTGATAGGTTTGCGATCTTGTTGATTTTCACGCCCGGTGCGGGCTCGAGTTCGTACAGCGTGATGAGCGGACCCGGCTTCACCTCCACCACCTTGGCCTCCACACCGAAATCGGCCAGCTTTCTCTCCAGGAGACGGGAATTCATGAGGAGGCTTTCTTTCTTGAGTTTCGTGTCCTTGCGCGGCACATGGTCCAGGAGTGTAATCGGGGGGAGGGAGAAGGTCGCTTTATCCGCGATGAAATCAAAGGTTGCCTGCTCTGGTTTTTTCTTTTTGGGTTTTTCCGCCGGGGGTCGCTTTTCATCCACCTTGATGATGGGCTCCGGCCTCGACTGCCTGACTTTTTTCTCGACGGCCCTCCGCCGGTCTTTCTGAAATCGTTCCCATCCCCGCTCCAGGAAGGCCCTGAACCGGAAGGCTGTGTCGCCCGTGAGCTGGCCGGCCTTTTGCGTGGTCCAGACGACGTGAAGGTCCACAGTGACGATGAGGGAGATGACGAGGGCCGCGGCCAGCAGGATGAACGTCCCCACGGCGTTGAGGTAGCTGTTGAAGAACTCCGCGAGGATCGTGCCAAACATGCCGCCCAGGTCGAAACGGTATCCCCGGAACCCCGCCGTCCCGAAGAGATGTGAGATCAGGGCCGCGGTGGCCAGGGTCAGGCTGATTAAACCGAGAAACCAGGATAGTCTGAGTCTGAATTCTTCCATGCGGAAGACCTTGAAGGCCGTCAGGAGCAGGAAGACGGGAAGCCAGAGGGCACTCACCCCCAGAGACCGGTAGAGGGTGTCGGCGGTGTAGGATCCCACCACGCCGCCGAGGTTGTGGATCCCGTCCCTCACGGTTTCATAATGGCTCAAGGAAGGATCTTCCGGATGGTAGGATAAGAGGCAGAGAAAGAGGAATATCGCCAGGGCAAAAAAGATAACCCCGACAATCTCGCTTGCCCGTTTGGTATCCAGTTTAAAGTTCACCATATATTCTTCGCGTCCCGCCGCTTCGATGCCACGGCTCCGGAGCCATCATGTTCAGAAAAGGGTTCTCACGGCAAGGGTTAATGCGCCCAGGACCCAGCAGTAATAACCGAAGAAACGAAGGTCCCGCTTCCGGATCATCAGGAACAGGAACTTCAGCGTGAGGAAACCCACAACGGCCGCTGCAGCCATTCCGGCAACGTAGGCGGGTATCTCGCTTCCGTTCACGCCGGTGAGGTGCCGGCCTTCGAGGATCGCTGCCCCCAGGATGGCCGGGATGGATATGAGAAAGGAGAACCTTGCCGCCGTCTCTCCGCTCAACCCCCGGAAAATCCCGAAAGCGATTGTCGAGCCCGAACGGGATATGCCGGGCATGATGGCGATACCCTGCACCAGACCGATCACCATGCTGTCCGCGAAGGTCATCTCCTCACCGGTGCGGTTTGCATCTCTGATCCGGTCGGCGAAGAAGAGAAGGACCCCCGTAACGAGAAGCCCCACGGCCGTGATCTCCACGGACTGAAAAAGGGCGTGGACCTGGTCCTGAAAGCTCAAACCGATCATACCGGTGATGACGGTGGCCGTCAGGATGTGAGCGGCAAGCCTTCTTCTTCCCGGGATCATCGATTCATCCATGTGTTCGAAGAGGGACAGCGGCTGCTGCCTTCTCCAGGGGGGGAGGAGCGCTTTTAAAATGTCCAGGATGTCCCTTCGGAGGAAAAAGATCACTGCGGAGAGGGTTCCCAGATGCAGCATGACGTCGAAGAGCACGCCGGGCTGATGGAAGTTGGGCAGAAGACTCTGCGCGATGACCAGATGTCCCGAGCTGCTGACGGGCAGGAGCTCTGTCAACCCCTGAATGATCCCCAGTAATATTCCTTCCCAGAGGCTCAAGGCGCACCCTCCCTGGCCTGCCGGAGTTCCTGTTGATGGGCATAGTAGGCGTTGACAATGGGTTTTCTCACCCGCTCGATGAGTTCGTCTATGGTTGCCTCAGAGTAGTCCGTGACGAAAACCGGCTCATGGATCATGAGGGTCACTTTACCCGGGGTGACGCGCAGGGATTTCTTCGGCATAATCTCCCTGCTTCCGATGATGGTGATGGGGACGATGGGGACACCCGACTTCAGGGCCAGATGAAATATCCCCTTTTTGAAAGGCTGGATGTGACCATCTCTGCTGCGCGTTCCCTCCGGAAAGGTCATGACGGACTTCCCCTCCCGGATTTTTATTGCCGCATCGTCGATGCTCCGCATGGCCCGGACCACGTTCTGCCGGTCGATCTCGATGGCACCCGATCTCCGCAGGGCAAGGCCGAAAAAGGGGACCCGGAAAAGCTCCTTCTTGGCAATCCAGCAGAAATAACGCGGAATGTAGGCGAGCAATACGAAAATATCAAAACCGCTCTGGTGATTGGCCATAAAGATCTGGGACCTGCCGTAGATCACGTTTTCCCGGCCTTGAACCTCCACCTTGACGCTGGTCAAAAAGAGCATGATCCTGCCCCACAGCTGGGCAATGGCGAAAACCGAGTATTCCCGTCTCGGCAGGAGGGGGAAGAACACGACGCAGAAAACCGATATGAAGCCGGTTACCGCCACACCTATGGTCACCAGAAGGGCCGATCGGAGCATGTCCAGTCTCCCGGAGAAGAAATGAACGTGTTGATAACACTTGCATTTCTACTTGATAAAGCGTGCGAAGTCAATATGGATATTTCCGGTAAAAAGATGAAAATTGAGCGTTGCGGATGCGATCTTTCGGGACCGATTATTCGTTTGCGAAGTGCCTGCAACTCAGGTATGATTCGCGTGAAAATCGGATGATGAAAGGGGCTTTGAATGATCAACAAGGTCATATTGGTCGGACGATTGGGAGCGGATCCCGAGGTGAGGTACACGGCTGACGGTGCTATGGTCACCACTTTTCGGCTGGCCACGGATGAGCAATGGAAGGACAAAAGCGGCGAAAGGACGCAGAAAACCGAGTGGCATCGCGTCGTGGCGTTCCGGAAGCTTGCGGAGATCTGCGGCAGTTATCTGTCGAAGGGAAGGCTTGTTTACGTGGAGGGCAAACTTCAGACAAGGGCCTGGGAAGACAAAGAGGGTCAGAAACGCTTCACCACCGAGATTGTCGCTTCCAACATGCAGATCCTGGACCGGGGGCCGTCAAAGGACCAGGACGGTGGAACCGACGAGCGGATGCCGACCAACGCGGGAACGGAACAGGCATCCGATGATGACGTCCCCTTCTGAAATCGACCAGACGCGGGCATCCGTCAGTCTTTCTTGGATTCCGATGTCTTGTCTGTCTCTTCTGCTTCCCGGGTTGCCTTTTTAAAATTCTTGATGCCTTTGCCGAGTGCGCCGCCGATATCCGGTAGCTTGCCTGCCCCGAAGATGATCAGGATGATAACCAGAATAACGAGCAACTCCGGCATTCCCAGTCCAAACATTTCTTTTCTCTCCTGTGTGAAATAGATTTTCGGAACCTTCGAAGTCGGAAATCCTCAGAAGGTTCTTTCCTCCGGCAGAACCAGACGAACGACTTCACCGCTTTTACCGGGTGCACCCAGGGACTTTCCCTGGAAGCTCAGCTGGACCCCGCCTGCGTTGCCGATATCGATCTCGAACCGGTCCATCGCCTGGCGACTCAATTTTTCACCGGGCTTCAACAGGTACTGCCGGGGCGCCTGCTTGTCCTCTTTGATCCGAAGCCACGTCAGTTCCTGTGCTTCAATCCTGAGCGTGTACTTCTTTTTCGATTCCTCTCCGCTTCCGGTCGGGGGCGTCTCTTTCTTCGGTTCTGTCTGTTTTTTGACTTCCGTCTTTTCCTGTGAAGCCCCCGGCTTTTCGATCGCCTCGCTCTTGGATGGAACCTCCGTTGCAGGTTTCTCCTGCGCTGAAACGTCAGGAGGCTTCACGGTTGAAAGGGGTGGAGCCGAAACATCCACGACCGTCTCACGGGGATAGAGAATGAAGACGATGATGAACGTGACGACGGCCAGAAATATCGTCCATCCGATCAGTCGGTAATGTCTTTTCGTCAGGGACGGCCGGGCAAAATGTTTCCGGGGCTCGCCTTTGATCTCGTGCGGCGGCTCCTTCTGCGTCGTTACGCCTGTTTTTTCGAGGGACTGCCTGTACCGGGCAAGAAAGGGGGCGCTGTCGATCCCCAGTGTGTCCGCATACACCTTGATGAAGGTCTCTGCATAATATTTTTCGGGCAGAAGGTGATAATTCCCCTCCTCGATGGCTTCAAGGAATCCTATTCTGATCCTCGTCCGTCGGGCGATATCGTCGAGGGTCAGCCCTTTGGATTGCCTGATATTCTTGAAATCCAGGTCCTGAGGCATCTCTATACGCACACGTGAAAGGCTGGGGTCATCCTTCCGGCGGTGCCCCGCAGTGCCGCAAACCGCGCGGATTTGTTGTGTCTATCACCAAATTCCCCTGCACGCAACTAAAAGTTGTCCTCGAAAGAGGACTGCAGTTCTTCACGGCTTGTTTCTGTTCCCCGATCGATCATCGATCCCGGCTTGACATCCTACTTGCCGATGCAGAAGGTGGAAAAAATCTGGTCCAGGATCTCCTCGCTTAAATTCTTTCCTGTAATTTCATCGAGGGTCTCGACGGCCTGTCGGAGATCGAAAGCGGCGCATTCGGGCGAAAGCCCCGCCTGAAGGCTTTCTTTTGCCTTCGAAAGAAGGTCGATGGCCTTTTCCACGGCGACCTTGTGCCGGACTGCCGTCAGAATCGTATCGGAGGCATGGTGGCTTCCGCCCCGCCTCGCAACGTCGTACACATTCTTTTTCAGGACATCGATACCCTCGCCATATTTTGCCGAGATCCACAGAGGCTGCAAAGGGCCTGTATATTTCACGAGGTCCCCCTCCGAGAGCCGATGAGGCAGGTCCGCCTTGTTGACGACCAGTATCATGTTTCGGTTTTTGTTCTCTTCGAAGATCTTCATTTCCTCGGGGCCGAGGGGCTCGCTTCCGTCAAGGATGACGATCACGACATCGGCGCCGAGAAGCCTCTCCCTGACGAAGGCCATGCCTTCCTTCTCTATGAGGTTGTCCGTCTCACGAAGGCCGGCCGTGTCTGTGAGCCTGACGGGGAGTCCATCCATGCTGATGCTTTCTTCGATGAAATCCCTTGTGGTCCCGGCAATCGGCGTGACAATCGCCCGCTTTTCCCCCACGAGGCGGTTGAAAAGACTGGATTTGCCCACATTCACCTTGCCCGCGATGACCACAGAAATACCTTCACGGAAGAGCCGTCCCTCCTGATAGGTGCCCAGGAGGATTTGAAGATCGCCGAGGACTTTATCGATCGGCGGGAGAAGCGCCCGGTTCTCCGGGGTGTCCAGTTCCTCTTCCGTGAAGTCGATGGATGCTTCGAGGGGCACAAGAACCTGTAGGATGGCTTCGCGGATTTCCCTGATTTTTCCGGAGAGAGCCCCTTTCAGTTGATGGAGGGCTCGTTCCAGGCCGCCTTCCGTCTTGGCCATGATGATGTCACAGATGGCTTCCGCCTGGGAAAGATCCAGACGGTTGTTCAGGAAGGCCCGGCGGGTGAACTCTCCGGGTTCCGCCGGCCGTGCGCCGGCCTCCAGAGCCGCTTCGAGAACCCGCTGAAGGATAACGGGGCCACCATGACAGTGGATTTCGACGCAGTCTTCACCGGTAAACGTGCGGGGGCCTTTCATGAAGACGAGGAGCACTTCATCGAGGATGTTCCCCGTGCGGAGGGAGAGGATATCGCCGTGATAGAGGTGGTAACTTTCGAAGCGGCAGTCCGGACTTCTGGGCTTGAAGAGGAGGCGGCCGATCTTTCCCGATTTCGGGCCGCTGATCCTCACGATACCGACGGCCCCGACTCCCGGGGGTGTTGCAATGGCTGCGATGGTGTCTTTCAAAAACAAAGCATTCAAAGGATCAAGAAGCTATTTCTTCTTGCTGGGCTGGATAATGATCGTTCTGTAACTTCCTTCGCCCCGGCTCTTTGTGGTGAGGGATTCGTCCCCCTGCAATGCCAGGTGAATGATCCGCCGCTCCCGGGCATTCATGTTGCTCACCGTGATGGCCTTGCGTGTCCTCTTGGCCTTCTGGGCGAGCTTTTCGGCGAGGGCGACGAGAGATTCTTCCCTTTTCCTGCGGTAATCTTCGGTATCGATGATGATCTGCTTTCTGTCTTTCTCCTGCCGGTTGACGGCCTTGTTGACGAGGTACTGGAGCGCATCAAGGGTCTGGCCCCGCTTCCCGATGAGAAGGCCGTTGTCGTTCCCCTCGATGATCAGAAGGATGGAATCCGGTGTCTCCTGAATCGCCACGCGGGCATTCACGCTCATCCGCTGGAGGATCCCCTCGAGCAACTTCTGAGCCTTGACGGCGATGTCATGCACCGCCGGGGAAGAAACCCGAGGTTCTTCCTTCCTGACGGTCCGCTGCCGCGCGGGCTTTTCGGGTTTATCGAAGCTGAGACCGAGATCCACATCGAAAGTGAGAAGGCTTGCCTTGATTTTAGCCTTCTTCGATCCCAGGCCGAAGAAACCCGCCGTGCCCTCCGAGATGATCTCGATATTCAATTTTTCCCTTGGCACGCCGAATTCATGGCAGGCCGTCTCGATCGCCTTGTCTATTGTTTTTCCTTCGATTTCAAGGGTCTTCGTCATCGCTTTGACCTCACGTCGCATGGCTCTTGTTGATGTAATACTGCTGGCCGATGCTCAGGATGTTGTTGAAGAGCCAGTAGATCACCAGCCCCGACGGGAAATTCAAGAAGAGTGCGGTGAAGACGACGGGCATGAGCAGCATGATTTTCTGCTGCATGGGGTCCGTCCCCATCGGGGGGCTCATCTTCTGCTGGAGAAACATCGTGGCGCCCATGATGACAGGCGTGATGTAGTAAGGGTCTCTAGCCGAAAGATCCTGGATCCACCCCACAAAAGGTGCATGCCGCAGTTCGATAGAATAAAGGAGCGCCCTGTAGAGGCCGAAGAATACGGGGATCTGTATCAGGACCGGGAGACAGCCGCCCAGGGGGTTGATCTTGTGACTCTTGTACAGTTGCATGACGGCCTGGTTGAGCGCCTGCTTGTCATTTTTATACCGTTCCTGGAGCTCTTTGATCTTCGGCTGGAGCGTCTGCATCTCCTTCATGGATTTGTAGCTCTTGTTCCCCAGCGGCCAGAACACGATCTTCGTCAGGAACGTCAGGATGATGATGGCCGTTCCGTAGTTGTGCACATACTTGTAAAGGAACTTCATGAAGATGAGAAGCGGCATGGCGAGCCATTTGATCCAGGAGCCGAGATTGATGGCATTTTCCAGGCCGACGTCCTCCGCCTTCAGGAACTCGTATTCCTTGGGTCCCAGATAGAGGGCATAGTTGAAAAGGCCGGTCTGACCCATGGGGATGAGGTTTTTCGGTCCCTCGAGGCTTGCCGATATTCTCCCGCTGGCGTCTCTTCCCATCTGAAAACTGGTCAGTGTGGGCTTTTTCGGAATCAGGGCCGTGATGAAGTATTTGCTTTCAAAACCTCCCCATGACACATCGGGTCCGAGCATCTTCTTCGCTTCGATTTTCTCCACCTCGACCTGTTCGACGGAATTCTTGACATAGGCGATGAGACCCTCCTCATTTTCCTTGTCCGGCTTCACGTTCGGAGCCAGGAATTCATTCCAGCTCAAAAAGGCGTTCTGCTCAATGGGATTGCCGGAGAGGTTGTGGACCCGGACTTCGAGATCGATCGAGTATTTATCGGGGAAGAAGGTGAAGACCTTTTCCACCTTCCCGGCTTTAGGGTACGTGGCGGAGAAGATGATTTTCTGTTCGCCTGTTTTATCGTTGACCTGAATCGCTGTAGTATTCGCGTCGTAAGTCAAATCCGGCGGGATAGAAATGCTCGATTCGGAAAAGCTGACCGCGAGGGGATAGGTCTGGCCTTCCTGGACGCGGACCAGCTCGATGAGTTCACTGTCGCTGCTCAGTTCCTTCCGGTAGTCCTTTAGTTTGAGGGACTTCAGGGCACCGCCCTTCGTCGTGAAGACGGCGATGTAAAGGGGGGTCTCCACCCGGATATCCCTCATGCCGGCCTGGGATTTCTGGACCGAGATGCTCTTCGGTGCTGCCTTGACCGCAGGGGCTGCGCGCGGGGCCGGACTGCTCTGTTCGGTCGTCACCGTTTCCTGTTTCTGCGCGTCTTCCTGTTTTTTCGTTGCGATGTTCTTGGCGAAATAGTACTGGTAAACAAAGACGATGATGAAAGACAGGACGATGGCAAGAACCATCCTTTTTTGCATTCGTGACCTCCTTGCACTTCCCTTACTTGACCGGATCGTAGCCGCCCGGATGGTATGGGTGGCACCGGGACAGGCGCATCAAGCCGAGGCATAGCCCTTTGCAGAATCCATGGCGCTTGATAGCCGTCATCATGTATTCAGAGCAATGGGGATGAAAACGGCAGCTTTGGGGTAGGAACGGTGAGATGCAAACCTGGTAAGCCCTGATCAGGGCGGTGGATACTTTGACCAGAACCGCGTTGATCATTTATGTGGCAACCAGTCTTTCTCCGAGGATTTTCTCCAGTGCCTCTCGCACCTGATCGTATTCAAGGGCTGAAAAATCCTTCCGGACAATGATCCAGAGATCGTGTGAAACGGGAAGTCTTTCTTTGTTTAATCTGAAGAACTCCCTCAGGAGACGTTTCATCCTGTTTCTTTTTACCGAATTTCCCACCTTCTTGCCGGCCGTGACGCCCAGCCTTCGGCATCCCAGAGGATTTTTTTTCAGGATGAGGGTGAAATTGTCCGCGTGGATCCGTTTTCCCTGCCGGTAAAGCGTCGTAAACTCACTTCTTTTCCGAATTCGCTCGTGCTTCCGATATGTTATGCCTTCCATGCTCGCAGAATGATCAGGATTTATCCCTCGCGGGCGGCTCTGAAATGCTCACCACCGGGCCGTTCATGACCCGCTATACGGTCAACCGTTTCCTTCCCTTCGCTCTCCTTCTGCTTAATACGAGTCTGCCTCCTTTTGACGCCATTCTGGCGCGAAAGCCGTGAGTCCTTTTCCTCTTGAGATTCGATACACATTTCAAGGTCTTTTTCATGATGGATATCCTTCAGAGAGGCATTGTAAAGGACGTTCTTAAAACATAATCGTCCTTTAATGTCAAGGTGAATTTGGGGAGGCCGGGGAATCCAGGCTTGCTTCTCCTGCCGCGGTTCATTATATTAAAGACATTAAAAATGTTGAGAAAACGCCCCAGGTCGCGTCTTTTCTCGGGGCAGCCTTCAGGGCAGCAGTCGTTTCATGAATCGATTCAGTCTGGTTTCGGATTTCAGCCCGGCAGGGGATCAACCGCAGGCCATCGACGGCCTTGCCGGGGGGATCGAAAAGGGTGTGCCGCACCAGGTTCTC
>JAPLJU010000076.1 GCA_026388445.1 Deltaproteobacteria bacterium | reverse complement strand
CCTTGAAAAAGAGGGTATCGAGGCTGACGATATCATAGGGACCCTGGCGAAGACCTATGAAGGAAAGGGATATAGGGTGGTCATCGTCTCCGGGGACAAGGACCTCCTGCAGCTGGTTTCCGATCGCGTGATCATGATCGATACGATGAAGGACAAAACCTTCGACGTTGAGGGTGTGAAGGCAAAATTCGGCGTCGGTCCCGACCGGGTCGTGGATGTCCTCGGACTCATGGGCGATGCCTCGGATAATATTCCCGGTGTTCCCGGCGTGGGGGAGAAGACGGCACTGAAGCTGCTCCAGGAATACGGCAGTGTCGAGGGGGTTCTGGCCAACGCGGATCAGGTCAGGAACGAGAAGATTAAAAAAGCCCTCCAGGAAAATGCCGATCTCGCCAGGCTGAGCAAGAAACTGGCAACCGTCAAGACCGATGCCGAGATCGAATTCACGCTTGAAAAAGCCCGACTCCGGGAACCCGACAAAGAAGAGCTCAGGCGGATTTTTACGGAACTCGAATTCTCCACCCTTCTCCAGGACCTCGGGGCTGGACAGAAGGTGCTGAAAGGGCGATACGGCCTCGTGACCACCGAGGAAGTTTTCAGCTCCTTCCTGAAACGTCTCGAAGAGGTCGGAGCGTTTACGCTCGGTGCGGAGCTCGCATCCGGCTCCGCTCTGACGGCTCAGATCGTGGGCCTCACCTTCTGCCTGGAACCCGGTGAGGCCTGTTACATCCCCCTGAAGGACGGGGCGAACGGAACATTCCTCGAAAAAAGAAAGGTTCTGGATCGGCTCTCCCCGGTCCTTTCCGACCGGCGCATCAGGAAATTCGGTCATGACCTCAAGAATGTCGTCCTCGTCCTCGCCGGAGAGGGGATTGCCCTGAAAGGCCTTGCCCTCGACACGATGGTCGCCTCCTACATTCTCAACCCTATCAAGAAAACTCATGATCTTCCCGATGTCACCCGGGAGTTCCTGAACCAGGAGACCCTGTCCCTAAAAGAGGTTGTCGGTGGCGGGGCCAAGGTGGTTCACCCGGGGGACGTCCCCTCCGAGAAGCTCGCTGAGTATGCCTGCCAGAGGGCCGATGCCGTTTTCCGGCTTGTGACGGTCCTCGATGAGAAAATCCGGGCAGAGGGGTTTCGCGATCTTTTCTACGAGGTGGAGATGCCCCTGGTGGAAGTCCTCGCCGCAATGGAAAGGAGAGGGGTCCTCGTGGACGTCAAGTTCCTCAGGGAGATGTCCGTTCAGTTCGAGTCAATCCTCACTTCATCGGAAGGGCGCATCTACAGCCTTGCCGGTGAGAAGTTCAACATCAACTCCCCCAAGCAGCTCCAGGTCATTCTCTTTGAAAAGCTCGGACTCCCGCGGGGAAGAAGGACCAAGGAGGGCTACTCCACCGACCAGGAGGTTTTGACGGCCTTGGCCCAGACCTATGAACTCCCGGCCGAGATCCTCGGCTACCGGAGCCTTGCAAAGCTCAAATCGACCTATGTCGATGCGTTGCCTTCGATGATCAATCCTAAAACGGGGAGGATACACACCTCCTACAACCAGACGGTGACCGCCACGGGAAGACTCTCGAGCAGCGACCCCAACCTCCAGAATATCCCCATCCGGACCCTGGAGGGTCGGCGCATCCGGCAGGCCTTTGTTGCTCCCCGGGGTTCTCTTATCGTCTCGGCGGACTACTCGCAGATCGAGCTTCGCGTCCTTGCGCACCTCTCTGGGGACAGGGCTCTCCTCGACATCTTCGAGTCGGGGGACGACGTCCACACGAGGACGGCGGCGACGGTCTTCGGCGTATTCCCCGAGATGGTGACGGTCGAGATGCGACGGCAGGCCAAGGTCATCAACTTCGGGATCATTTACGGCATGAGTCCCTTCGGCCTTTCCAGGGAACTCGGCATCCCTCAGGCTCAGGCGAAACAATTCATCGAGGAATATTTCACCAAGTTCCGGGGCGTCAGGGCCTACCTGGATGCCCTTCTTGAGCAGGCCAGGAAAGAGGGGTTCGTCACGACCCTGCTCAACCGGAGGCGCAACCTGCCGGAGATCCGAAGCACCAACATCGCCGTCCGGCAGTTTGCCGAGCGAACGGCGGTCAACACACCCATCCAGGGCACGGCGGCGGATCTCATCAAGATCGCCATGGTGAATCTCGCCCGGATCCTGGAGAAGAAAAAAATGAAGTCCGCCATGATCATGCAGGTTCACGATGAACTGGTCTTTGAGGTCCCCCTCGAGGAGAAGGAGGCGGCAGTGGCCCTCATCCGGAGGGAAATGGAAGAGGTCATCAAACTTAAGGTGCCGCTCCTAGTCGGGATCGCATCGGGCAACAACTGGGACGAGGCGCATTGATTCGTATGGACATCCCGGTCATACTGAAACACGTATCTAATTTTCTCATCGTCATTGCCCCGTTTTTGGTCGTCCTTTTTCTTGTCTTCCGGGCGGCGAAGAAGCGAATGCAGAAGAGCGTGGCCGTTGAGACCATTCAGAGGGCCCTGGAAGAGATGAGGGAGAAGCCTACAGGGGCTATTTCAGCGCCGCCGAGAATCGAGCCCTTGTCCTTCTCATGCACCGGGCTCTCCTCATGGATGCCGATGCCGTTGTGGAGTTGACGCGGGCCGCCCCCCCTCACGAGGACAAGAATGCCTCGAGGCAGCAGGTCAACAGGATCCGGTACTACGGAACGGCCGTTAAGCTTGCAGAAATACCGCCGGATCAAGCGAAAGATCCCGGGACAATTGCCGAGTAGGGGAAATCCCCTTGCTTAATGAAAAACTTACGTGTATCAGCGGGGGGATCGTTTGACGGGAAGACGGGGCAAGGCCCGGTGCTCTGCAGGCTTTCGACGAAGGGCTTGATCAGTTTCGGGTCGAACTGGCGGCCCTCATTTTTTCTGATTTCCTCAATGGCTTTCTCCTGGGTCATTGCCTTCCGGTAGGGCCGGTCGGTTGTCATGGCATCGAAGGCATCGGCAACGGCAAGGAGCCGTGAGAAGAAGGGGATCTCTTCTCCCGAGAGCCCATCGGGATAACCCTTCCCATCCCATCGCTCGTGGTGATGCCGGATGATTTTCCTCTCGGCCTCGAAGAGGAGAATCGGGGCGAGGATGTTGTCACCGATCTGGCAGTGATTCTTGATCACCTCGTATTCTTCCGCCGTCAGGGGGGCCGGCTTCAGGAGGATGACGTCGGGAATCGCGATCTTCCCGATATCGTGGAGCATGGCGGCGATTTTCAGGGATTCGATGTCCGGGGCGGCGCATTTCATCGTTTCGGCCGTCCGGAGGGCGAAGTTCGTGACATGGGCGGAGTGCAGTTCCGTGTAGTGGTCGCGAACCTGGATGGATCCGACAAGGGCTTTGAAGGTGTCTGTGATGTTGTCGTAGAGGCTCTCGTAAAGGATCCGGTTCTCCAGGTTGAGAGAGGCCCTCCGCGTGAGACTCAGGATGTAATGGAGATCCTTCTCCGAGAAGATCACCATGTTTTTCTTTTTCGTCAGGGAGAGGATGCCGAAGATCTTGCCGCGGATCATCAGGGGAACGCACATCATGCACGATCCCCCTGTGTGGATGGGCTGAAAGAGCAGAGGCTCCTTCCTTTCGACAACCTGCCGGTACAGGCTCAGGAGCATGGGTGAGGTCTGCTCGTCGACAGATCCCAGAAGACTGTCCCGGATGATCTTGGGGTGGAACTCCCCGCTTTCCTCGTCGTAGAGGAAAAGGGAGCATCTCTCCCCGTCGGCGATCTTCAGGGCCAGATCCACCATGCCCTGAAAGATGTGGTCGTTGTTGCCAGCCGTGTCTTCGATGGCGTCATAGATGTAGCTTCTCTTCGAAATGTCCCGGATCTTGTCGCTCAGCCGGAGGGACTCGGCCCGGTTACGGAGCTTTTCCTCCGAGAGGATGGTCTTCTCCCGCAGGTAGATCTGCACCTTGTAGAGGAGGTCATCGATGTTGAAGGGCTTTGACAGGAAGTCCACGGCACCCGTCTGCATCGCCGAAACGGAAAGGCCGATGGAAGGAAAACCCGTGATCATGATCACATAGATGTTGGGGTTGATCTCACGGATCTTGGAAAGGAGTTCCATGCCCGTCATGTTGGGCATCTGAACATCGCTGATGACCAGGTCGTAGAGGTCGGACTTCAGCGCTTTGAGGGCTTCCGCACCGTCGCAAGCCTCCTGGATGCCGAAATCCCCCGATTGTTTCAGGGCGTCGACGATCAGGTTTCGAACACCGGGCTCATCATCGACGACGAGGATGTTCTTCTTCTCTTTGAAAGTATCGATCATGAATCCGATCCGCCGTCACCCCTTGAGCCGCCCGCTCCGTCGAAGCCTTCTCTGAGCCGCGGCACGCAGGCATAGAAATCCCCGTATTTGCCGCTCCTTTCGGGGAGGACCGGGGTATTTCGGGCAGAAAAGTGATTTATTTCGACTTGTTCGTCTTTAAAAGAATATCCAGCAAACTGTAGGAGATCCTGTCAAAGATCTCCGGTTTGTTCTTTTCCCTGGACAAAGAGACCGTATCGGTCTGCTTCCCGGCCTCCTGAACATCCGTCACAGCATGGTTCTGGGCCTTGACCTTACTCTGTTTGTTGTAGGCTTTGAGAACGTTGTCAACCTGATAGGATGAAATGCTCATTCGCTGCTCCTGGCGCTAAATACGTCATTCTTTCAATCGGAATGCCCTTCCGAAAACTTTAGGCGTATTCGTTCAAGAGGGCAGCGGGTCCTGTGCCGGGGGTTTCGGCAAAAAGGGGTAAGGATTTTCGATGCATATTTATGGTTGACTATTGTAATTTTTTTGCTAACATCCGTCTTGTTTTTTGACGCTTTTTTCTCCATTTTAAGACTTCATTCGGGGGAACACCGAAGAAAAGGGGCTTATGAAACGTGTCAAGGTGCTGATTGCAGAAGACAATGACCTGAGCCGGGAAAATCTCGCCGATATGCTCAAGAGCTATGGCTACGAAGTGAAGGCCGTCAGTGACGGCAAACAGGCCATGGATATCTTCCTAGAGGATAAATACGATCTGGTCGTCACGGACCTGAAGATGCCCAATGCCGATGGCCTGGAGGTCCTTGCCTTTGTCAAGGAGGTGATGCCCGAAAGCATCGTCATCATCATCACCGGATACGGAACCGTCCATTCGGCTGTGGAGGCCATGCGGCTCGGCGCCTTCGACTATATCACCAAGCCGCTAAAGGATGATCTCGTCAAGCTGACCCTCGAGCGGGCGCTGCATTTCGCCAAGCTGAAGGAAGAAAACATCTCCCTGAAGGGTCAGCTTAAGCGTAAATATGACTTCGGCAAGATCATCGGCTACAGCGACAACATGAGGAAGGTTTTTGAGCGGATCGAAAAAGTTGCAGGCACGGACAGCACCGTGATCATCTATGGCGAGTCCGGGACGGGCAAAGAGCTCGTGGCAAGGGCGATCCATTTCAACAGCGATCGGAACAGCTACCCCCTCGTGCCCGTCAACTGCGGCGCTATCCCGGAGGAGCTTCTGGAGAGTGAGCTCTTCGGTCACGAGAAAGGCGCCTTTACAGGCGCCATCAAGAGCAGGGTGGGGCGTTTCGAGCTTGCCCATGGCGGAACCATCTTCCTTGACGAGATCGGGGACATGAGCCCCGCGCTTCAGGTCAAAGTCCTTCGGGTCATCCAGGAAAAGCAGTTCGAGCGCATCGGGGGCATCAAGACCCTGAGCGTGGACGTGCGAATCATCACCGCGACAAACCAGGACCTCGAGAGAGCCGTTCAGGAAAAGCGGTTCCGCGAGGATCTCTTCTACCGGATTAACGTGATCCCCATCTACATTCCGCCGCTTCGCGAACGAAAAATGGATGTACCCATTCTCATCAATCACTTCATGCGGAAGTTCAACAAACTGAAGAAAAGGAATGTGAAGGGGTTCTCCCAGGAAGCCATGCAGTACATGATGAGGTATCACTGGCCCGGGAATGTCCGAGAACTGGAAAACCTCATCGAGATGCTCGTCGTCATGAAGGATGACGGGCTCATCGACATAGCGGATATGCCGCCCAAGGTCCTGAGCGAAGAGTCCAAGCTGGATGAACAGGTGAGTTCCATCATCATCCCGGAGGAAGGTGTGAGCTTCAATGATATGGTGGAGGATTTCGAGAAAGATCTCCTTCTGAAGGCTCTTGAAAAAACAGGGGGTGTGAAGAACAGGGCGGCAAAACTGCTCGATCTGAACAGGACGACCTTCGTGGAGAAACTAAAGAGGTACAGTATCGGTTCATGATCTCACAGCCTGCGGGATGGGGCCGGCTTGATTCCAGTCCCCGGAGTGCCTCGGCAGGGAAAAGGCTTCTTTGAGAAATCCCCGGCAACGGTGACACCGGCCGGGGATTTCTTTTTCACGCGCCCGACCCGAGTGTTATGTACTTAGATTTTTTGAACTATTGACGATAAACGCTGCTCTCCGACCGGCGGGTTTCCAGGGCCTGTCTGGTATGTAAATTGCTTTCATTTTCCCGAGGGGCTGTAAATATCCCCAGGAAGTGAACTTCACAGGTTTTTTCGGGGAGAGAAAATAGGTGAAGAG
This sequence comes from Deltaproteobacteria bacterium, assembly GCA_026388445.1. Classification (GTDB taxonomy): domain Bacteria; phylum Desulfobacterota; class Syntrophia; order Syntrophales; family UBA2192; genus JAPLJU01. Next base: position 3,207 of record JAPLJU010000076.1, on the reverse strand, counting down.
GATGAGGAGATTTTTGATAGGTCTTTGTGCAGGTCTCTTTTTAATCTGCGCCGCCGCCCCCCCTTGCGCGGCCGCAAAAACCGGCAGTCTCTTCTACAGTTTTCAGGTTGCCGCCTTCTCGACGGCCCAGGAGGCGCAGGTCAAAGTGAAGGCCCTGCGTGGTAAAGGATTCGAGGCCTTCTATGTCAAGGCCCTGGTGTCAGGGAAGGTCTGGTATCGTGTCTGTATGGGACAATACCCAACACCCAAGCAGGCCCAGCGGGATGCGGAACTGCTCAAGAAGCGTGGCGTGGTGAAAGAGTACCAGCTCCGCAGGGTCCAGCCCCACCGGCTGAATCGAAGAGCGCACGGACGGCCGAGCCTCAAGAGACAACGGGGCAGGAAAAAGTGGGAGCGATACCGCTTGCGGTCCCACCGGAGAAGGAAGACAGACGGGAAGTCGTGGAGCCGAAAACACCCCTTTCACCCTACGAAAGTGCGGAGAACGACCTGAAGGCCGGGAGATATGAGGAGGCGGCAAAAAAATTCGAGGAGATGATTCGAAAGGGCCAGGTGTACGAAAGCAGCCGAGAAGCCGTTCTTCGCGGCCTGGCGGATGCTTACTACTTCCAGGGCGAAAAGGGAAGCAGCGTTGCCCTTGAAAAGGCAATCGAAAACTACGAGAAGCTCCTGTCGACCTATCCGCAGCACAAGGACAGCAATGCCGATGCGCACCTGAGGCTGGCCCGCTCTTATCTCGTCCTCAACAGGCACCCGGAAGCTTACAGGGAATTTGAAAATCTTTACATGAAGTATCCGGACTCTCCTCACGTCTCGGAAGCGACTTTTGCCATGGGGGTCACCCTTTACCGACTCGGCAAGTACCCTCAGGCCATCGAGCGTTTCAAGGAATACCTCCAAAAGAATCCCAACGGGGAATATGCCAAGCACTCCTACTTCTGGATCGGCGACTGTTACAGCCAGATCAAGGACATGGACCAGGCCGAGATCTGGTTCCGCGACGGTCTCAGGCTTTTTCCCGATCGAAGCGATCTGCCGAAAGACGTCCTGATCCATCTGGGGCTGCATTTCTTTCGAAACCATCAATACAGCGACGCGGCAGACACTTACTTTCGCTATATCAACCTCTATCCCGATGACCCCTTTCAAAAGGAAGTCCTCTACATGATCGGGCGATGCCTGACGGAAATGGACCAGCACCCGGCGGCACTCAAGATCTACAGTATGCTGATTGAGAAATACCCCGGAAGCAAGGAGGCGCAGGAGTGCGCCATGATCATGGCCAATATCGCCGTCAAGAAGCCGGACCTCAAATTCCCGGTGGCCATGCTGGGTGCGGAAAATGTGAGGGATCCCGTCAGTACCTATGACGAACTGCTCGGGAAATCACCGCAGCCCGACGTGGAAGAGGCGCTGCTCTTTCAGAAAGGCTACGCCCTGGCCCAGCAGGGCAGGCACAAGGAGGCCTTCGATACGTTCGACGCTATCATGCGGCAGTTCCCAAAGGGGAAGTTCAAGCCGGCGACGATTGAGAACCTCAGGAAGAATGCGGAGATCCTGGTCGACCGTTACTATGTCCGGGGGGACTATCTGGCTGTTTCAGACATCTACTTCCGCGTCTACGCGAACGGCATCCCGAAGGGTTACGATTCCAGAACGGGTTTCAAGATGGCCGAGAGTCTCAAGCGGGTCGGTCTCTATGCTCAATCGGTGCCGTTTTTCAACGAGCTGATGAAACGATCGGAAAAGAAACTGCAGGCGAGCATTTTAATTTCCCTGGCCGAGATTCAGTATCAAGAAGGCCGGTACGGTGACGCCGAGGCGATGGTCCATTCGATGTTCAAGGAATTTCCCGGCGTCGAGCAGAGGGAGCAGATAAGGGCGCGAAGACTTCTTGCCGATGTCTATGCCCGAAAAAGTCTGGCCGAAAAGGCTGTTCCCCTCTATGAGGAAGTGGTGAAGTCGGGACAGGTCCTGGAGGATCCCGCCGTGTTCTACCGGAACTACGGCCACGCCCTGAAGGATGCGAAGGCCCGTGTGGCGGCCATCGGTTGCTACCAGTCGGCCATCAAGTATTATCACGGAGATCGTGAGAGATATCCCGTCGAGGTGGCCTCGGAATCCTACACGGGTCTGGGGGACTGTCTCATGGGGGAAAGAAATTACTCTCAGGCCGTCTCAGCGTACCGCAAATCGCTGGAGATGGATCCCAATGGAAAGCAGAGTCTGTGGACCCTGTACCAGATGGGGAAAGGATATCTTGCTTTGGACGACGAGCCGTCGGCGAACAGAGTTTTTTCCGAGTTGAAGCTCAAGGGCGGGGAGGCTTTCTGGACCGGGCTTGCCGACTATTCCGTTCAGGATCACCAATGGATTGGAAAATACAGTAAATATGCGCGGCGGCCGTAGCCAAAGAACGGGGAACGCTCGATTGGATAAAGTGGTTACACTGAAGAGGTCCTTTGAGGATTTCAACCGGGTGACCCGGAAGCTCCAGGAGGCTTTTGCCAGTCTGGAGCTGAAATTTGAAGGCATCAACCGCGAGCTCGAGGACAAGAATATCCGGCTCGAAAAGGCCGTCGAGGAAAAGGAACGGGTCAAAAACTACCTGCAGAGTATCCTGGAGAGCCTGACGACGGGTGTCATTGTCACAGACCGAGATGACAAGATCACCCTGATGAATCCCTGCGCGGAGCTTTTCTACGGCGCGTCACAACAGGAGATGGCGGGGAAGCCCGTCGGCGCCGTGCTTCAGGGGATGTCGTCGAAAACCGCAAGGCCTGAGCGGCGGAGGGCCGTGATCGGCGACCCGGGGCGGAAAATGCGGGTCCGTGGACGGACGATCGAGGTCCTGGATTCTGCGGTCAAGACAGCGGGCGGTGAAATCATCGGGTCCGTCTGTATTCTGAGGGACATCACGGCCATTGAAAAGCTCGAGAAGATGGCCAAACGCACGGAGAAGCTCACCGCCATGGGGGAACTGGCGGCCAATGTCGCCCACGAGATCAGAAATCCCCTGGGCTCGATTGAACTCTTCGCCTCCCTCTTGATGAAAGATCTCAAAGATCGCAGAAGTCACGAGAGGGTTTCCCAGATTATCGCTGCCGTGAGAAATGTGGACAACAAAATCTCCAACCTCCTGCTCTTCACGAAAAAAAGAGAACCCCTGATGAAGGAAGTGGATCTGCACATCATCCTCGAGGAGGT
>JAPLJU010000079.1 GCA_026388445.1 Deltaproteobacteria bacterium | reverse complement strand
CCGATGCGCCGGGCGATGGAACGCGCCGTCAGCGGGTGGTCACCCGTGATCATCACAGGCCGCATGCCGGCGGATTTACAGAGCGAGACCGCCTGGCGAACTTCCTCGCGAGGGGGGTCCATCATGCCCGCAAGACCCAGGAAGGTGAGCCCTTGCTCCACATTCTCCGGGGAGAGATCATCGGGCACTTCGTTCCAGAGTCGTGCGGTTACAGCCAGAACGCGAAGGCCATCGTCGGCCAGCCGGTCGTTCACGCGGCTGATCTCGTCGGCATTGATGGGTGCGAGCTTTTGACCCATCAGCACGTTGACGGTCTTCTCGAGTATGACGTCGACCCCTCCCTTCGTGAGGGCCATGTACCCCCCCGGCCAGCGGTGGAACGTCGTCATGCACTTGCGCTCCGAGTCGAAGGGGATCTCGGCCACCCGGGGGTGCTCCTTTTCGAGATCGGATTTGACAAACCCGTGATTATAGGCAACCTGGTAGAGGGCGATCTCCGTCGGATCCCCCGTGACCCCGACGGAACCCTCGTCGATGACGTAGGGGAGCGCATCGTTGCTCAGGGCCAACGCCTTCATGAGCTGGTCGAACCGCCCGATGCCAGGGTCGTCGCTCCTGAACAGGGTGCCGTCGGCATAAATCTCCTCGACGGTCATGCGGTTCAGGGTGAGGGTCCCCGTTTTGTCGGAGCAGATGTAGGTGACCGACCCCAGGGTCTCCACGGCGGGCAGCTTCCGTATCAGGGCATTGTCATCCGCCATCTTGCGCGCCCCCAGGGCGAGCGCGATGGTGATGACGGCGGGAAGGGCCTCGGGAATGGCGGCAACGGCAAGCGAGACGGCCGTGAGGAACATGAGCATGGCCGGCTGCCCCCGCAGAAGCCCCACGCCGAAGATGAAGGCGCAGATGAAGAGAATCGCCACGGCGATCTTCTTGCCGAAGACGGTGAGGCGCTTCTGGAGGGGCGTCTTGACCTCCTCCTCCTCCTGGAGCATCGTGGCGATCTTCCCGAGTTCCGTGTTCATCCCCGTGCCCACGGCCACTCCGGTTCCCCGTCCGTAGGTGACCACCGTGCCCTTGAACACCATGTTCGACCGGTCCCCCAGAGAAAGCATCTCCTCGTGCAGCGCGCGGGTGTGCTTTTCCACCGGGACCGACTCGCCCGTGAGCGCCGCTTCCTCGATTTTAAGCACGGCTGCCTCGGTGAGCCGCATATCGGCCGGGACGATGCCCCCTGCCTCCAGAAGCACCAGATCCCCCGGGACGATCTCGGAGCCCGGGATGGAAGAAACACTGCCGTCGCGAAGGACCCGCGCGACGGGAGCGGCCATCTGTTTGAGGGCCTCCATGGCCTTCTCGGCACGGTACTCCTGGCTGACGCCGAGGACGGCGTTCAGAAGGACGATCACGAGGATGGCGATCGTGTCGGCCACCTCCCCCATCAAGCCCGAAACCACGGCGGCAGCGATCAGGACCATGATCATGAAATCCCGGAACTGATCGAGAATCATCGCCAGCACCGACCGCTTTCCCTTTTCGACCAGTTCGTTGCGGCCGTATTGCGCGAGCCGCCTGCGGGCCTCGTCCGATCGGAGACCGTCCGCGGGGACCTCGAGCTCTTCAAAAACGTCTTTGAACTCTTTCTGGTGCCAGTTGATCATCTCCATCTCTCCTCCCAAGTTGATCACAGCCTAGCCGATCAGTTTCGTTCAGGGCAAAAATTCACCTTCCAATGGAAAGCAGAGTGCGTGCACCGTCCCGTGATGTATCTGTTGTTCTATGCTACTGAACACCGGGCCGTGGAGGAAGTCGCGCAAAAAATCGCCGCGCCGGCAAAGATTCTCTGCAGACTTCATTACCGTACCCGCTGATCCGTTCAGACACATTCAGCACAGAAAAGCATCAGCGAGTCAGACCTTCACCCGAAAGGCAGGTTGCTGACCGGCGGTCATAAAAAAGCCTAATGGATTCCACACCATTAAGCTTTTTTCTTTATCCTGTATGAACTACAGGGGAATAAATAATCCCTGTCGTGTTCATTCAATGACCAGGAGCACATGATCCACATCCACTTCCTCGCCTTCTTTGACCCGGATCTCCTTCACCTTTCCATTGGAAGGCGCGAAAATGGGATTATCCATCTTCATGGCCTCGAGGACCAGGACTTCTTCGTCCTCCAGAACATCGTCGCCGGGTTTCACAAGGATCTTGGTAATCTTCCCGGGCATGGGGGCCAATACCTCATCACTCATCTGAAACTTCCTCCTTCACTCCAATTTCCAATCTGAGGCAGGCGGGACTATATTTAGCTAAAAACAACGGTAATGTATAGTTTTTTTTACGATATGATCCCCATGCCGGCCAGCACGGAAAGCATCACCGCCGCGGCGATCACGGACCCGACCTGGCCGCCGGCGTTTGCCCCCATGGCATGCATGAGCAGATAACTCTTCTTGTTATACTTGATACCTTCACGCTGGACCACCCGGGCCGCCATCGGGAAGGCGGATATCCCTGCGGCGCCGATCAGGGGGTTGATCTTCCCCCCGCTCAAGACCCGCATGCCCTTCGCAAAGAGAATCCCGCATACCGTATCGAGGCAGATCGCCACAAACCCCAGACCCAGAACGATCAGCGTCTGGGGTTTGAGAAAAGCGGCACCCGACATGGTGGCCCCGATGCAAAGGCCGAGAAAGAGGGTCACGACATTGGCGATCTCATTCTCCGAGGCTTTCGTCAGGCGGCTCACCACACCGGATTCTCTCATCAGATTCCCCAGCATGAGGGAACCCAGGAGCGGAAGCCCCTTAGGGGCGATGAGCCCTCCCAGGATGGTGATGACCAGGGGAAAGAGTATTTTCGTTGTTTTGGACACGGGCCTGGCCTTGTATTTCATGACCGTCGCCCGTTCGGCCTGCGTGGTCATGGCCCGCATGATCGGCGGCTGGATCACGGGAACAAGAGCCATGTAGGAATAAGCGGCCACCGAGACGGCGCCAAGCAGGTGGGGCGCGTATTTCGACGTGACATATATGGCCGTTGGACCGTCACAGGCCCCGATGATCCCGATGGATACAGCTTCCAGCTTTGTAAATCCGAAAAAAAGCGCCATCAGGAGGGTCAGGAAAATTCCGAATTGCCCGGCCGCCCCCAGGAGAAACGTCGAAGGCTGCGCCAGCACGGGCCCGAAATCCGTCATGGCGCCGATCCCGATAAAAATGAGAAGCGGGAACAGCTCCGTGTCCACACCGGCATCATAGATGACGCGCAGGAACCCCTCCTTGGCCATGAGGTCGGAAAGGGGTACATTGACGAGGATGCACCCGAACCCGATGGGAACGAGCAGCAGGGGCTCACAGTCCTTTTTGATCCCCAGGTAAAGGAGGATGCCGCCGATGACAAGCATGATAATGCTTCGCCAGTCCAGGGCGAGGGCCTGGAAGCCTGCGACGAGCCCGCCCAGACCATTTAAAATCGCCTCCAGCATATCTCAGCCCTCCTTTTTCGGTTCTGCTTTCTCCGGGAACAACCGGCCAAGAACTGTCATGACAAGGCTCATAATCCAGAGGGTCAAAAGGGTCCCCCCCATGCCGCAGATGAGCATTGTCAGCCCAAAGGTTGTGTTGTCCATCTCCATGAATCCCCACCTCCTGCAATGAATCGACGGCTTTGACCCGAAGGAATTTTCGACCCTCCCCTTCTGATCCGTGCAACAGCTTAAAAATGCCGTCTTCCGACTTCTGTCTCCCCATAACCCGGAAAGAAAGGCCGTGTTACACACACGGGGAGGCCGCAATCCGGCCTTTCTTCAACGGTCAAGGTCGGGGGATCATATACAATCTCCCCTCAGATGGCAATAAAGTTTTTTTGAATTTTTTCCCTTCACAACCCCCCCGGAAGACAGGGTTTTCGAGTCACAAAATGACCTATAGAGATTAAAAAAACTTTAGTAAATTCTCTATATTATCAATATACTGGCAAGGTTACATGGATGAGATATGATAATGATATTTGAAGAATTACAGTCTGAAAGCGAAGAGTGAACGGGGAGAGACGAATGCCCTCACCGGGATTTATTTATTCCTCCAGAGGGTCCCCTCGGGGGTATCCTGCAGGACGACCCCCATTCCGGAAAGCTTCTGGCGGATCTCGTCGGCTTCCTTCCACTGGCCTTTCTGACGCATCTCTTCGCGCTGCCTGATGAGCGTCGAGGCTTCGACGCTCAGCCCCTCTTCCTCGAAGCTCATGATGCCGAGCACGGCGTCGATCCCTTTGAGAACGTCCAGAACCTTGTCCCGCTCTGCACCGTTCAACTGATGCCGGGAAAGGGGTCCGTTGACCTTTTTAACGAATCCAAAGAGGGATGCAAAGACGGCCGATATGTTTAAATCATCGTCCATCCCTTCCATAAACCCGTTTTTCACATCGTAGACGAACTGGTCCGTATCGGGATCACCCGGCCCGGGCGTGACGTGAATGAGCCTCTGGATGAATTCGTCGAGTTTCCGGATGGTGTTTCTGGCCGTATCGAGCGCACCAAAAGAGAACTTCAGGGGTTTACGGTAATGGGAACTGAGCAGAAAATAGCGGATCTCTTTTCCCCTGAACCCGCGGCGTTCGAGATCCTCGATCGTGAAGAAATTATTCAGCGACCGGGACATCTTCTTCCCGTCCATCATGACGAGCTCCGAATTCAGCCAGTAGTTTGCCAACCGCTTCCCCGTAGCGGCCTTTCCAATGGCCATGACATTCTCGCAGTGCGGAAAGACGAGATCGGATCCGCTGCAATGGATATCAAAGGTGTCGCCGAGATACTTCATCGAGATGGCAGCACACTCCAAATGCCAGCTCGGCCGGACATTTCCCCACCGGGTCTTGAAATAGATCCCCCGTTTCAGCTCGGCCAGGTTGGATCGTTTGAGCAGGGTGAAATCAACGGGACTGTCCTTCTCGTAATCGTCGACATCGACCGTTCTTTCCTGTTGCATCCTGTTGAGATCAATCTTCGACAGGCTTCCGTAGTCCTCGAGCTTCGAAATATCGAAGTAGACGGACTTGAGTTTTTCGTAAGCAAACCCCTTTTCCACCAGCTTCTCCGAGAGCTGGATCATGGTATCGATGTTTTCGCTCGCTTTCGGGTAATGGGATTCACGGCGGATATTTAATTTTTGCATGCCCGCGATGAACTCCTTGAAAGACCGTTTCGTGAACTCCGATATATCCATGTGCTCACGGTCGGCGCCCTTGATGGCTCTATCGGAAAGATCGATGACGCTGGTGATGTTCCTTACCCGGTATCCCTTGTAAACGAGGTACCGGGTCAGAAGATCCGAAAAAACGAAGCGGCGATAGCTGCCGATGTGCGGCACGAGATGGACCGTGGGACCGCAGGAATGAATCCGGACCTCCTTCGGGTTGATGGGCTGGAAGAACTCCTTGGTCCGGGCGAGGGTATTGAAGAGCTTGAGCGTTGATCTTTCCTTGTCTGCGAAGAGCTCCGTACTCAGGTATCGTTCCGCACCGTCGGGGAGGATCACCACGATGAGTCCCTCCTCCAGGGTCCTGGCCTTCTCCGCCGCCACGTGCATGGCCGCCCCCGAACTCATCCCGGCGGAGATGCCTTCTTCGCGCAAAAGTCTTCTCGCCATCTCAAAGGCATCTTCATCGAGGATATTCACTTTCTCGTCGAGGCGGTTCCGGTCGTAGATGCCGGGCTGATAGGATTCCTTCATGTTCTTCAAGCCCTGGATCTTGTGCCCCATGTAGGGCTCCACGCCCACGATGTGAATGCCGGGATTGTACTCCTTGAGCTTTCTCGACAGGCCCATGGCCGTTCCGGAGGTCCCCAGGGAGGCAACGACCATGGTCACCTTTCCTTCCGTCTGCCGCCACACCTCCTCGGCCGTTCCGTGATAGTGCGCGGCGATGTTATCCTCGTTATTGAACTGGTCCGCCAGGAAGTACTTATCGGGATTTTCCCGCATGAGCCTGTAGGCTTCCTCGATGGCGCCGTCGGTCCCGAGCGCGGCCGCTGTGAACCGCAGTTCCGCCCCGAGCGCTTTCAGGATTTTTTTCCGCTCCTCACTGGCAGACTCGGACATGGTCAGGCATATCCGGTAGCCTTTCGCAGCGGCTACCATCGCGAGCCCGATACCTGTATTCCCGCTCGTGGCCTCCAGGATGACCTTGCCTTTCGTGAGTTCTCCCCGCTCCTCGGCCCTTTCGATCATGTAAAGCGCCGTGCGATCCTTGATGGACCCCCCCGGATTGAAGCTTTCCAGCTTCGCGTAGATCCTGACCTTCCGGCTGGGATTCAGTCTGCGAATCTCCACAAGCGGCGTGTCCCCGACAGCTTTCAGTATATCGTTGAAGGTTTCTTTCATGGTGCCCACTTACACAAAAAAGGGGGTCTTGGTCGGACCCCCTGCATGATAATCACGATTGTGGGTTTAAAATCAACTGTCAAATTTGGGTACGGGGATCTTGACGAAATCGACCCCCTCTTCCCGGAGGGCTTCCTCTTCCCTGGGCGTTGTGGTCCCCTTGATATTCCGCCGTTCTTCGTCACCTCGATGAATCTTGAGTGCCACCTCGGCAAATTTTTCACCTACGTTATCAAAGTGCTTGTTGATGTATTCATTGAGCATCTGGAGCATCTTCATCCCGGAGACTTCCGTGAGATCGCCCCGTTTGGACTCCTTTAAGTCCTTGCCCATGATGGCCACTGTCGAGGGGACCATGTCCACATCAGAACCGCCGCAGACGGGACAGGTGATGAGCCTTCCCTTTTGCTGCTGTTCAAAATTGGACCTGTCCTTGAACCAGCCCTCAAATTTGTGGTTCTTTTTACACTTCAGATCGTAAATGATCACCGACCCTTTTCCTCCGCCACTCTCTCCTCTTTTTTTTATCATTCTATATATGATAAGACAACTTTTTAAATCCGTCCATGGATTTCTTTATGCTTATCATAATAACGATTTGATTCTGAATCAAGGTGAGCCCCGACACGGGAAAAAGATCCTGCTCAAAGGAAAAGATCACGCCCTGTAACGAGGAAGGCGGTCAGGGCAAAAGAGGATTGATGAAAGTCGGGAGGTCTCAGGCGCCCCAAAAAAAGTCCCCCCCGACATTCGTCCATTAAAATCCGGCTCTTCGGCCGGGAAGATACAAAAAAGGTGTGGACTTTTGAAGATAAATTTTATATTTTTAGGATCTGTCGGGATGTGGCCCAGCCTGGTAGGGCACTGCGTTCGGGACGCAGGAGTCGCGCGTTCAAATCGCGCCATCCCGACCATTTTTTTATGGATGCTTAACCACCCACCAAAGAGCCGATCTGGAATATCGGCAGATACATCGCCACGATCATTCCGCCCACGACACCCCCCAGGAATACCATCATGATAGGCTCCAGAAGGGACGTCATGGCCGACACGGCCGTATCCACCTCGTCCTCGTAGAAATCAGCGATCTTGGATAGCATGGAGTCCAGCGCACCCGTTGCCTCGCCGACGGCGATCATCTGGACCACCATGGGAGGAAAGACCTTCGTTTCCTGAAGCGGTTCGGCGATGGTCTTTCCCTCGCGAATATTCTTCCGCGTCTCCATGAGCGCTTTTTCCACCACCTTGTTGCCGGCGGTCTTACTCACGATCTCGAGCCCATCGAGAATAGGAACACCGCTGTTCATCATGGTGGAAAGGGTTCGCGTGAACTTCGAGATGGCCACCTTTCTCATCAGGGGGCCGAAAATGGGCGCGTGAAGGATCAGCCGGTCGATGGTCATACGGCCGACTTCCGTCCGGTAGTAGCGTATAAAGACGACAACGCCAATCACAATGGATGCGATAATATAGATGAAACTGTTGGTGACCAGTGTGCTCAGGTCGATGAGCAGTTGGGTCGGGAGGGGCAGGGCCTGGCCCATCCCCGAGAAGAGTTTCTCAAAAACGGGAACGACCTTGATGAGAAGCATGGTGATGACCCCGAAGGAGATCAGCACAATAGTGGCCGGATAAACCATCGCACCCTTGACCTTGCTTTTGAGCTTCATCATCTTTTCCATGTAGGCGGCCAGGCGGTTCAGAATCGTATCGAGGATACCGCCGGCTTCGCCCGCGGCAACCATGTTGATGAAAAGCTCGTCGAACACTTTTGGATGTTTCTTGAGGGCATCGGTCAGTGTGGAGCCCCCCTCGATATCATCCTTGATGGACTTGATGACCTTCTTGAAGGTTTTGTTGGCTTCCTGGGTTGCAAGGATTTCAAGGCACTGGATGAGGGGGAGTCCGGCACTGATCATCGTCGAAAACTGCCGGGCGAAGATCACCACACTCTTATCTTTCACCTTGCCCTGGAAAAACGGGATGGACTCCAGGATGTCCTTCGGCTTGGCCTTCACGCGGACGGGCTTCAGGCCCTGCCTTCGAAGCTGTCCCCGGACAGCGGACTCGTTGACCGCTTCGATTTCGCCCTTTCTTACCTCACCGGTTCTTGTCTCTGCCTCCCAGATATAGATGGCCATAACATTCTCTCCTCTAACAGGAATCCCCTTGGAGGGGCGTCTCGATTCCAATCAAAACATTTTTCCCGTGGCCGGCATGATCCCCCCGGAAACACCACGGAACCAACCTTATCTCTTGAAATTATATCGGCCGTATTTTTGCGTTTCTTTAAAGATTTGCTCTCCAGAAACAGGAAGTGGTAAAATTATGAGCTTTTTCGAGCCTTTATAAAGCAAAAAAGGTGCCACTTCCCGCCGGTTAAGGGGTTTGTGGCACCTCAAATGAATATTCCGCTGATATTATGAAAGATCTCAGTAAATTTAGATGTTTATGTCCGTCTCCTCTTTCGCGCGATGTGGTGGAGGAGGATGCCGGCGGCAACGGAGACGTTCAGGGAGTCAAAGGTCCCCTCAAGGGGGATGGAAACAAAAAAATCACACTTTTTCCGGACCAGAGAGCGAATCCCCTCTCCTTCGCTTCCCATGACGAGACCAATGGGACGCTCAAAGTCCACCGTATCAATGGCGTCGCCGCTGTGGGCCTCTGCCGCGTAGATCCAGTATCCTTCTTTTTTCAGCCGATCTAGGGTGTTTGCGAGGTTCACGACGCGTGCCACGGGCAGGTGCAGGGCCGCCCCTGCAGAGGCCTTGATGACCGAGGGCGTCACCGGGGCTGCGCGATCCTGAGGGATGACAACGCCGTTGGCCCCGAAGCATTGAGCCGTCCTGAGAAGGGAGCCCAGGTTTTGTGGATCGGTGATGCCGTCCAGAAGCACAATGAGACCGTCGAGGAAGGGTTCCCTGAGATTGCTGATGACCGCATCCAGACCCGTGTACTCGAAATCTTTGCAGAGACAGATGACGCCCTGATGATCCCTTGTTCCGGCGAGTTTCTCGAGATAGGCCCGGTCACGGTACTCCACTGGGATGCCCGACAGGGCAGCAAGGCGCAGCAGGTCCTGGATGTTTCCCCCCCCCCGTGTTCCGGCCACAACGATTTGCTTGACGCTTTTCGCGCGGCCCCGCAACATTTCCATAATGGGATTGATACCGTAGATGACTTGCATGAGAGAAAGTGATCAGCGACTAGTGGTTAGTGATCAGTAAAAAAAGATCAGCCTTTATCGGCCAGGCCCAGGGCGATTTCCTGCACGATGTAGTCCGCTACCTTTGCGGGGTCCTCGGCCAGCCGGATCGGTCTGCCCACCACGATGAAATCCGCGCCGTTTTTGACGGCTTCCCGGGGCGTATCCACACGCTTCTGGTCGTCACCCGGGACGGTTTTCTCCCAGCGGATCCCGGGTGTGACAATCAGGAATTTCTTTCCGCAGACACTCCGGATCGCGGTCACATCCCGGGGCGACGCCACGACACCCGCAAGGCCCGCCAGCCGGGCGGACTGGGCCAAGTGAACCACCAGCTCTTTCGAGGACAAACGAAATCCCAGATCCTTCAGATCACCGTTTGACAGACTGGTCAGGAGGGTGACCGCCAGGATGGCCGGTGCCGGCAAACGGGCGTCCCTGGCCGCCTGCTCCGCCGATGAGAGCGCCTGGACCATCATGTCCCTCCCGCCCAGGGCGTGAAGGTTGAACATGGCCACACCAAGTTTCACGGCGCCCTCGGCGGCTTTCGCAACGGTGTTGGGGATATCGTGAAATTTAAGATCGAGGAATACCCGGCCCCCCCTCTCCTGAATCCTGTGGACGAGTTCGGGACCGAAGTGTGTGAAAGCCTCTTTTCCGACCTTGAAGAGGCCCACGCGATCCTTTAAAAGATCAACCCAGCCAAGTGTTTTTTCGAGATCCTCCCCCATATCCAGGGCGAAGATCAGCCTTTTCCTCGCTTCATCACTCGCTGTCTTCATCCTCGCCGATGAACCCTGTGTCTTCGCCGATAAATTTCCGCTCCTCTTCCTCAATCGAGAGGAGGAGTTCCGGACGGGTGTATCTGACTTTCCCCGCCGCAACCTCC
>JAPLJU010000251.1 GCA_026388445.1 Deltaproteobacteria bacterium | reverse complement strand
AAACAGACGATTAACAAAAGGCTAATGATTTCAAGTTATTTCTTGATTTCACTGGCCTTTTTTATCGTTTACAATGTTGGAAAATGTTAGGTTATGTTTAAAAAAATGAGGTAAGACGGGCACAATTTGGGCACAATAATTAACCTATATAGGTCAAGTCGTAATTGATTCTTTAACCTACGAATATTCAGCGTCGGCATTATATGAGAAGTGAAGATTACCCGCAGAAATCCTTGGATCGACGGAAGAAGTTTTGATTAGAAGATAAAGACTTGATCCAAATATCGTCGCAGCAGGATTTTCGGAAACTTAGTTTGCCTGGAGGATCTTTTTCACGTGTTCGAGAGCCCTTCTTAGATAGGCTTCATCCCACCCTTTGATCGGCGAGGGTGCGTCGAGAATTCTTGCAGGAAGCCGCAGCTTGTCCAGCGAAAAACCTTCCCGCAACTTGAATCGGTACTTATCTTGATAAATCTCCCTTCCGATGCGTTCGAGATCATCCTTCGCAAGGGGAAATCCCGCTATCTCTAAGAGTTCCGTCACGAGCTCGGGCACATAGATGCCCCGGGCAAAAAAGCAGATCACGAGACTTGACAAGATCTGTCGCCATCTCTCCTCGGCGAGAAGAATCTCGGCCAATTTCTCGGGACCGATCTCTTCCTTCACGAGCTGGTTTTGATCGACGCTGTAACCGGCGTTGTCTAGGTGGCTGTGCCGAAGCCCCATCAGGACGCCCAGATGCGCACCGGGCCCGGTGTTGTAACCCGGCATCTCGTTTTTTCCCAGGGCTAGGGCAAAGTCCTGCCCCCCGTAGCGCGAAGAGGCATATTCGACACCCCGTGCGAGGGCTTGATAAAAATCGTTGGGCTTCTCGATGATCAGCTCGCAGGCCTGGATGTAACCTGCAGGATCGCCCCAGGCGAGTTTCACGCCCAGTGTTTCCTTTTCGGACAAGATCTTTCGCTCCAGGGCCTCTGTGGCCCACGCCAGAACCACACCCGTCGTCATCGCATCGATCCCCCAAGCTTCCACCCGGTCCATGAGCTTCAGAAAATCGGCAGGATTCTTCATCCCCAGCATCGCTCCCAGGGCGTAGATAGGCTCATAGTCATAGGAGATCATCGAGGTCTTGTAAAAGTAAGGCTCGCCTTCATACGGTTCTCTCAGCGCGGCAATATGGATGCATCCTACCGGGCAATGCGAGCAGGCAAGCCTTCGCCCCAGATAATGCTCCGCAAAATTCTCGCCGGAGATATGCTGAGCGCCGTCATGGGTGGCCTGCTGGAGATTCTTTGACGGAAGGCCGCCGAATCGATTCAGGGGCAGGATGTTTTCCGCCGTACCCAGATCATGGTATTTTTTCATCACGGGGGATTCGACGGCTGCGCGGTATATCTGACGGTAAGCCTTTCTGTAGAGTTTTTGGTCCTTTACGGGCAGGGCGGATTTTCCGGAGACCACGACGGCCTTCAGCCGCTTGCTTCCAAACACAGCTCCGAGTCCCATCCTTCCGAAATGCCGATATGTTTCCGTGGTCACGCAGCTGTACGTAACGAGGCTCTCCCCGGCCCTGCCGATGCGCATGATCGTTCGCAGGCCGGCTCCCGGCTCGTTTTCCCTGATGATGCGCCCGGCTGAGTAGCATCCCATACCCCACAGGGAAGAAGCATGACGGAAATGGACGCGATGGCCCTCGACGGAAAGATACACGGGGATGTCGCTTGCCCCTTTTATGACGATGGCCCCGTATCCCGCCATGCGGATGGCCACCGCGCTCCTGCCGCCGCAATGGCTTTCCCCCAGATTGCCCGTGTGGGGGGATTTGAACATGGCCACGGTCTTGGATGCCAGGGGAAAGAGGGCCGTCAGGGGCCCGACGGCAAAGATGATCGGGCTTTCCGGTCCGAGAGGATCGCAATCCCGGGGGCATTCCTCATGAAGGAGCTGCACAGCAGCGCCTGCTCCCCCGAGCCAGCGTTCAAAGAGTTCCGGCCTTTTTTTTATGGAAAAGGTCTTGTCGGACAGGTTGACATAGAGAACATTGGCAAGGGGATCATCTTGGAGCATGAGCTTTTGCCTCCTTCTTCTGCAGACCCAGCACCTTGTGGGGGCAAAATTCTACACAGTACCCGCAGTGAATGCATATCATCGGCTTTTCGGCCGTGTCATCCCACTGAATCGCTCCGATCAGGCAGGCATCAAGGCAGTGGCCGCATCCGATGCATTTTTTCATGTCGAGGATGACACCGCCGCCCTCTCTCAGGGTGAGTGCATCGCTGGGGCATGCTCTGGCACAGGGGGGATCGAAACAGGCACGGCAGACGATGACGGTGAAACCCTTCTCCAGGCCGCCGATGGATCGCACTCTGACGCAGGACTTCGTCAGGCCCGCAACATCTTGTCTTCTGGAACAGGCAAACATGCAGCTCTGACACCCCACGCACCTTTCCGTCTCAAGTACCGAAAGTCTGGTGGACATTTATGATCATCTCCTCTTTTTTGCGCTGATGGTTCGAGTCCCCGGGTACCGAAATATTGCAGATTGCACAAAAAATGATCTTTCGCCATCAATGCGCCGTGGTCTGAAGCCGGGAAATGGCTTCTCGGAAGAATCGAGCATGTGGGCCTGGACGTGCATGAGGGTCGATCTTACCACGCACCGGTGAACAGGATAAGATATCAGGACTGAACGGCTGAATATGGATATATTAAACTTGATTTTTTTATAACACGGAGGGAGGAAAGTGTCCAGCGGCCTGTGGGGAAAAAGGGGCAGACTTAAACAGACTTAAATGGCCGCAGTCAGACCTGGAACTTTAACTCACCACTCGCCACTGACCGCCGGCGTAGCGATCGGACAACGGATCCGAGTTCACGGCCGGGATGGTTCGCCAGTGGTTAAAACGGATCGGGGTCCGGACGCTCTTTATCATAGCAAAGTGAGGAGATCCTGAGTTATAGTAGACTACTTGTTTTCAGAAAGAAGGAGATCTCAAAGTTGAAGGTGAGCAGCAAGACCATTCCCGGGATTCTGTCCCATTTGTGGGCGAGTCTCCGCGGAACAGACCTGGC
>JAPLJU010000049.1 GCA_026388445.1 Deltaproteobacteria bacterium | reverse complement strand
GAAGAGTACTTCAGGGCCATGTCCGTAATCGAAAGGGGGGACCATGACAAATGCGATCATCCATTGGCGGCGCTACCTGAAGAGGCGGAACTGCTCGCCCAACACGGTTAAGAACTACCTGAGCGCCATCCGCAGCTTTGTCCTCTGGCTCGATGTGCCGATCGAGGAGGTCACGTACCGGAAGATTGCCGAGTACACCGATCACTTGCTCGGCAGACGGCTCAGGCCGAAGACCGTCAACTGCTATCTCAACAGTGTCTGCCAGTTTTATCACTACCTCTCAGACGAGGAGGGGCTCCCGATCGTCAATCCTGTGAAGAAGCCCAATATCATGAAGCGCCCGAGGGGACTTCCCAGGCATCTGAATGACGAGCAGATCGGGTCCCTCTTCAGGCATCTCAAAGGGCACCGGGATCGAGCCATGTTCACGCTCATGCTTCGATGCGGATTGCGGGTAGAAGAAGTGGCACATCTTTTACTCGGCAACCTGGATCTCAAGCGCAGAACGCTGCTCATCCAGGATGGCAAGGGCGCAAAGGATCGGATCGTCTACATCAGCAACGATGCCCTTTATGCCCTTCTGGAGTATCTCCGGGTGAGACCGGCCACTAAAGTGAAAAAGGTCTTCCTGGTGGAGAAAGGACCTCTCAGCGGGCAACCCTTATCCGTTCGCGGCATTCAGAAACGGATGGAGTATTATGCCCGCAAAACAAACCTGAAGATCTCCTGTCATCATCTTCGCCATACGATGGCCACGCAGCTTCTCAATGCCGATGCCGATCTCGAAGGCCATGGAGGTGATCATGCAGCAAAGGGCCGGCAGCCCGGATAGCACTTGATGAACAGGAAAAATCATGCAAAGGTAAACAGCATCTAACAAACCAGGATCTATAAGAAAAACAGATTATGTTACGTATAGCTTCCTGAAGTCGAGAAAATCGGATTCTGGCGAGAGATATAAGATTACAATCGTTAATCGACAATTTCAGGAAAAAAAGCAGAACCAATCTTGACTCTGTCGTCTAGCCGATTATATCTGCGTTGAGAGGAGGCCCCGATGTTGAAAGAATATCGATATTTGCTGACGGGCATGATTCAAGGCTCTTTTTATCACCTCATCCGCGCCTACAGCTGGACCTTCCGCCTTCACGTCGAAAACGAGAAGCCCTGGCTGGAGTATATGCAGAATGGCGGCCGGGTTCTACTGTGCGGCTGGCACCAGCAGTTTTTCGTGGCCATCCGCCACTTCAAGACCTATGCTGCCTATAATCCCGCCCTGATGATCAGCCAGAGCAAAGACGGTGACATCATCGCCGGAATTGCCGAGAAATCCGGTTGGCATGCAGTACGGGGATCCTCCTCACGAGATGGGGGCCGAGCCCTCAAGGAAATGATCGGTCACCTGAAACGCTCGGGTCTTGCCGCTCACGTCGTGGACGGGCCGAGGGGGCCGGCCGGGGTCATCAAGGAGGGGGTGGTCAGTCTGGCCCGAGCCACCGGGGCTGTCGTCGTTCCAGTCTACGTAACATCCGACCGGGCCTGGTATTTTAACAGCTGGGATCGCTTTATACTTCCGAAGCCCTTTGCGAGAGTGAACCTGCGTTTCGGTCAGATGCTGGACCTGTCCTCCGGGGAGAGCGATGAGGATTTTGAACGCCACCGGGACCGGCTTCAGGAGATCATGCAATCCGGCGTGATCACTTGACTTGCGCGCTTACATATAACTTCCTGAAAGCGGTAATTTGACGGATATTGAAAAGTGTGAAAGACTACAATTAATAATGTGGTTACAACAGAAACCACGCTGCGAGAAGATGTTTTGGACTACAGGAAAAGGAGAGACGTAATGGGAGACAAGGGCGGCAAGAAAGATAAGGAAAAGAGTCAGAAACAGCACGCCGAAAAACATAAACAAAAGTCAAAAAATAAGCTTGATAAGCAGCCAAAAAGAAAGCCTTGATAGAAATCGCGGTGTGGAGATCTGTACAATAGCTTTGCCCGTTTGAAGTGCAAGGAAGACGAAACCATTGCCTATAGGAAACGGCAAGTTTATTCAACCCACAGGCGAAGTTTTCTATCCCCATGTGTACTGTGGGGCACCAGGCAGGGTCTTTACGGCCCTGCCTTTTTCATGCTTTCAACCGTAAATCCTTACGTTCCCTTGTACTGGAGTGTTGCGGACTTGTAGGTGTACTCACCAGCAGGACATTCATTGACAGCGTCTGTAACATGAGAAATCTTCTTAAACAAAATATAAAAGGGCTGACCAGAGACGGCCAGACCTTTTATGAATCACTCTTTTAATCGGGAAAGCTGCTGAAGCGGATTAGTTGCCCGTTAGTCCTTGTCCTTGTTTTTTCCCTTGCCCTTTCCCCCTTTGTCTTGTTCGTTCTTCCAGTCCTTGTTCTTGGATTTGTCTTTTCCGCTACCGTGATCGTCCGAATAGACTTCCTTGCTCTTACCCTTTTTCCTGTCGTCCTTGCTTTCCTTTTTGCCCTTCTTGGCGTATTTTCCTTCATCCATCTTGTAGCGGTTTTTCCCCTTCATCTCCTTCTCCGCCGTCCTGTCGATGGTCACGAAGTCTTTCCCCTGCTCCCGCATCTTCATGACTCTTTCTGTCGGGACGTTATAGTGCTCGGAAACGTACCGGAGGTTCACCATGTTTACGATGTCGGCATCTTGCAGGACAATCCTGTTCCACTGTTCACGGGGATGCTTCTTATAATGCCCGTAGGCCTTCCCGTAGGGCGGATTTTTCACCACAACGGCCGTGGGAACGTAATAGACCTCAGGCCCGATTCCGTATCGGACGGAGATGTCCCACCAACTCATCCCACCCAGCCGGAGATCCACGATGACACCGGGGGCTACATGGGCCCGGGTTGCGATGAAAAAGGCCACGGGAAGCTCATCATAGTGAATCCCCCGCTCCCGAACGACGACAACCTCGCGTTCAGGGACCCTGTAGTAATTGCTGACGGCGAGATAGAATCCCCGTATGCCTTCGCTGCCGATCGATACACCGAGATCCACGTTTGAGGCGGCAGCAGTCGGGATCGAGCCGGTAAACAGCAGAAAAATTGCGCTCAAAATAACGAGTTTTTTTCGCATGATACCCTCCTAATTTTTCTTTCTGTCATCTACATTTCCGTATTTGAAGTCATCAACCCGGTTTGCTCAAAATCAGATTATAAATCAGCATAGTCCGTGCCAAAAACACTGCCCCAGTGGCCTGATTCGAAGCGAAGCGTCCATCCGACACAGGGCAGTTTGCGGTCTGTAAACCATATTTAAAGACTGGACTCCATCTTGCCTTTTGATACCTCTAAACGTACTCGCCAGGAAAATGTTGACAGAGCCTCTATTTTTCGCTGAAATTCCACCCCGTTTCCTTCCTCAAATAAAAAAAGGGCCACAGCTTGTTTTCTGCAGCCTTTTCCGTCCTGAGGAGAGGCGATCTGCCAGTGAGGGCTCCCGGTCGCGCCTGAACCTCTTTGCCTCTACACCATGCCGTTTTTCTTTCTCCTGTCACTTTCGTCTTTTTCCAGGTGACATCGCTTGTATTTCTTGCCGCTTCCGCACCAGCATAGATCATTGCGGCCCAGGTCCGCCCTCTTCTGATCATCCCTGCCCGCACCCAGTATGCGTTCCAGTATCTTCATTCGATCACCACTTCCCCAAAAGATAAAATAAGATTAGCTCCCGGCAGGACCGCGTTTTCAGTCTCCCCGCAATACCGGCCCATCGAATCAGACAATACTGACGATTTCAATATCGAAAACCAGCACCTTTCCGGCCAGATAATGGTTGAGATCCATCCTGACGAACTCGTCGTGTATCTCCTGCACAAAAGCAGGAACCACATTCTGTCCTCCATCACTCAACTCGACGACCATTCCCACCTCAAGGTCCATCCCCTCCGGGATGTGCTTTTTCCGCAGATCGACAAAGAGATCGTCTTTCCGGTCACCATAGGCATCGGCAGGCAACAGGGTCACCATCTTTTTTTCACCTACGGCCATCCCGGGAACGGCATTGTCGAACCCTTTGATCAGTTGGCCTGATCCGACGGTGAAGGCCAGTGGCGATCGTCCCTCAGAAGAGTCGAAAATCTCGCCGCTCTCCAACCGACCTGTGTAATGCACGCTTATCGCATCCCCTTCTTTGACTGTTCTTGACACCGTTTCACCTCCCTGCCCGGACGTCCATGTCATTTACAAATCAAGGCCACCGAACCCTGCGGAGCGCGGTGGCCTTCCCTGCACCACGAAATTTGACTGATTCAATCCTATTGCGCCCTTCCGACCAGAACCCTTCAAGGGCGATTTCGGGGCATATTATGACGCCTGCCGAACAAAGTCAAGCGCTGTCCAGCCCATGGAGCCACGTGACAAAAACCATGAATTTTAATGAACCACCCTGTCTGATATGTTAATAATGGCGGGCAAGAGGATACGCCGCTCCTCTGATTACGGGACGGTGAACATGGACATCGATATCAAAATAGTAATGCTCGCGGCCCAGTCATTCTTCATCAGATATCTGGTCAGGATCTTTTTGAACGTTGATATATGATTTCCGCGCTTCGGGCCTTTGGAAACATGATGGAAAGGAGCGATGTACCGTGAAGCCGAAGGATATTTATCTCCTCCTGAAAAACACGTACGAGGAATGGCGCGACGGTGGGGCACCGTTAATGGCAGCGGCCCTCGCCTACTTCACCATCTTTTCAATGGCACCCCTTGTCCTCATCATGATCGCCATCGCAGGGCTTTTCTTCGGTGAAAAGGCCGCCCATGGCGAGCTCGTCGGGGGCATCCAGAGCATGGTGGGAGAGCACGGCGCCCACGTTATCCAGGGGTTGATCAGTAGCTCGGCCAATAAAAAAGCCGGCATCCTGGCCGCCGCCATCGGATTCGCGACCATGATATTCGGCGCATCGAAATTGTTCGGCGCCCTCCAGGACGCCCTCAACAGCATATGGAAAATCAAGCCCCGCAAGGAAGGGTTCAAGGGCATGATCCGCAAGCGCCTCATCTCCATGGGCGTTGTGCTTCTGAGCGGCCTCCTTCTCATCGCCTCGCTTTTCGCGGGGACCGCCCTCACGGCTGTCCGGACCGTGGTCGGGGACCTCATCCCCGGGATTGGATACCTTTTCGTCCTGATCAACTTCCTTCTCCCCTTCATGCTCATGACAACTCTTTTTGCCCTCATCTTCAAAATACTGCCCGACGCGAAGATTGCCTGGGGAGACGTATGGGTCGGCGCAGCGGCCACATCCTTTTTCTTCGCCATCGGGCAGATGCTCATCAGCTTCTACCTCGGAAGCAAGAATATGGCCTCCACGTACGGCGCGGCCGGTTCGCTCGTGGTGCTCATTTTCTGGATCAATCTCGCCGCCCAGATCTTCCTCTATGGGGCCGTGTTTACCCAGGTTTATGCGTGCCGCCACGGCTCCTGCATCGAGCCCTTGGGGGGAGCACAGGGAAGCACAGGCAGCCCGCAGAGATAATTCAAGTTCCGCCCCTGCAGCCCTGTTTGAGGATCACACAAGCGGGTCATTTTTTTCCGCACGGAGCCGGGTCTGGATCTGCCTGACCGATAATTTCCGGCCTCCTTCACCTTCAGCAAAAAAGAATGGGTCTCAGCCGCCGGCGGAATATGCCGGAATTGCAGCGTTTTCCCGTCTAGACCGCCTTCATGGCAGATGGACGGCCGATACCCGCCATGACTGGTATGCTTATTGCTAATTTATTTTGAAGACGAATTCAGGCAGGCGACAGGGATCTATTTCAAGCTATAAAAACAGATCGAACGGGTAGGTTTTATGGATGAAAAACCAAAAAAAATCAAGGTATTAGTGATTGACGACAACAAAGAGCTCTGCCAGGTCCTCAAAGAAT
>JAPLJU010000135.1 GCA_026388445.1 Deltaproteobacteria bacterium | reverse complement strand
AACTATATTTATGTCGAGGGTCAGGTTGACCACATTCTTCATTTCGCCTCTCCCGCCAGTCCCATCGATTATCTGCGACTTCCCATAGAAACGCTCAAGGTGGGGTCCCTGGGGACACACAAAACGCTCGGGCTTGCCAAGGCCAAAGGTTCCCGGTATTTGCTCGCCTCCACATCGGAGTGTTATGGGGATCCGCTCGTACATCCGCAATCCGAGGATTACTGGGGGCATGTAAACCCCGTCGGCCCACGGGGTGTATACGATGAGGCGAAACGATTTGCCGAGGCACTGACCATGGCCTATCACCGGCATTACGGGGTCAATACGAGGATTGCCAGGATATTCAATACTTACGGCACGAGGATGCGGGTCGATGACGGCAGGGCGCTGCCGACCTTCATGATGCAGAGCCTCCGGGGTGAAGGTCTGACTGTTTTCGGGGACGGGACGCAGACAAGGAGTTTCTGTTACGTCGACGATCTGGTGGAAGGTATTTACAGACTCCTCTACTCCGATGAGCATGACCCCGTGAATCTCGGGAATCCCGACGAGATGTCCGTCCTGGAATTCGCACGGAAGGTGATCGACGTCACCCGGTCCAGGAGTAGAATTGTCTTCAAGGACCTGCCCGTCGACGACCCCAAGATCAGACAGCCGGATATCACCAAGGCGAGGAAAATTTTGGGCTGGGAGCCTAATATCACGCTCGGGGAAGGACTGAAGAAGGTGCTCAAGTACTTCGAGGGCAGGGCGAAATGATCCTCGTGACGGGCGGCGCAGGCTACATCGGCTCCCACGTGGTCAAGCGGCTCGGGGAAAAGGGATATAACCTTGTTGTTTATGATAATCTCTCCAAAGGACACCGGGAGATGGTCAAGTATGGTCGGCTGGTCGAGGGGGACCTCTCTGAGACATCCCGGCTCGCCGGCCTCATCCAGGAATATGGTGTTACCGGGGTGATTCATTTCGCTGCCCATTGCCTTGTGGGAGAATCGGAGGAAAATCCTCACAAGTATTATCTTAACAACGTGGTAAATACGCTCCACCTCCTCGATGCCATGTTGAAAACAGGCGTTCGGAGGATTGTTTTTTCCTCCAGTGCGGCGGTGTACGGTGAACCCCTCAGGGTACCCATCGAGGAGGATCACCCCACCGTACCGACGAATGTCTACGGGCAGACCAAGCTCATGATTGAGAATATCCTGGAGAAATATGCATTGGCATACGATCTTCGGTACGCGGCGCTTCGCTATTTCAATGCGGCCGGTGCAGATGAAGGGGCCGCCATCGGGGAGGATCACAAGCCTGAAAGCCACTTGATACCGCTGGTCCTCGATGTGGCCCTGGGGCGGAAAAAAGAGATCACCATTTTCGGGACGGATTACGACACACCCGACGGGACCTGCGTGCGCGATTACATACATGTGAGCGATCTGGCGGAGGCCCATATTCTGGCGCTCGAAGATCTGGTTCAAACGGGCCGGTCCTCGGTCTATAATCTGGGAAACGGAAAAGGCTTTTCCGTCCGGGAAG
The DNA here is from genome assembly GCA_026388445.1 of Deltaproteobacteria bacterium. GTDB lineage: Bacteria > Desulfobacterota > Syntrophia > Syntrophales > UBA2192 > JAPLJU01. Next base: position 3,517 of record JAPLJU010000135.1, on the reverse strand, counting down.
TCATCGAGACCGCCGAGCGGGTGACCGGAAAGAAGATCGGCGCTGTGGAGGGAAACCGCAGGAAGGGGGACCCGGCGCGGCTGGTCGCTTTGTCGGCGCGGATCATGAAGAAACTGGGGTGGCGCCCGGCCTGCGCGGATTTGGAGACCATTGTTGCGACGGCCTGGAATTTCCACCGGAGGAGATTCGGTTGAAGATGTTAAAACGCCTGGTCAACAAAAGAAAGATTCTCGGAGTCGTTAAGAATTTCTCCAAGGCGAGGGTTCTCGTCATCGGGGATATCATGGTCGATCACTTCATCTGGGGCAAGGTATCGCGAATTTCGCCCGAAGCGCCGGTACCCGTCGTGGAGGTGGCCCGGGAAAGCATGCTGCTGGGCGGGTCCGCGAACGTCATGCATAATATTCTCTCGGCGGGCGGGAAGGTTTATGCCGCGGGGGTGATCGGGTCCGATGATATGGGGCGATGGCTCATTGAGGAGTGCAGAAAGAGAAAGGTCAGCACAGAGGGCATCGTCATTGAACAGGACCGTCCCACGACCGTCAAAACGAGGATCGTCGCGCACAGTCAGCAGATGGTGCGCTTCGACCGGGAAAGGATCGATCCGATCCGGGATGACAGCGTCAAGCGGATCGTTGACTATGTCCGATCCGTCGTAAAAGATTTCCAGGCCATTGTCATCTCCGATTATAACAAGGGGGTCGTGTCCGAAGTGCTTCTGGACGGGATCCGGAAAGCCAGGACAGGCCGGAAGACGACGGTTTGCGTGGATCCGAAACAGAATAACTTCCACATCTATCGCGGTTTTGATGTAATCACGCCGAATCACCACGAAGCGTTAAAGGCCGCGGGGCTCGACCGGGCCGTGGAAACGGGTGTTGGCGGGAAGAAGGAACCGCTCGAGATCGGCGAAAAAATTCTCGAGCGATACGGCTTCAAGGCCGTCCTCATTACCCGGGGCGAGGAGGGCATGGATCTGTTCGAGCGGGGAAGCAGCATTCATATTCCCGCCGTGGCCAAGGAGGTCTACGATGTGACCGGCGCGGGAGATACGGTGATCGGTATCTTCGCTCTGGCCGTCGCCGCCGGGGCCAACTTCAAGGAAGCAGCGTATATTGCCAACCAGGCGGCGGGGATTGTCGTCGGGAAGGTAGGGACGGCAACGGTTTCACAGCATGAACTGATGCAGGCCCTGTGATATTGGTACGCCTGTACAAGGAGCAGCCGCGGCAGGGTGGGCCGCGAAAATAACACACATGAGTGAACCTCGAAAGCCCGACCCGGTCAAATTGATCTACAGTCTTCTTGCCGTGGATCGGGAAATGCTGAGCGACGCGCTCAGGGCACTGTCCGGGCTGTACGGCAGGGCCGATTACCTGAGTGAATATCTGGCCTTTGATGCCACGGATTATTATACCCGGGAGATGGGGCCCTCTCTGGTCAGACGTTTCGTCTCTTATGAGGAACTCATCGAGCCTGATGCGCTGCCTTCGGTCAAAAAAGCCACCGATGAACTGGAAGGGCGATTTTCAGAGAGCGGAAGGCGACGCGTCAACATTGACCCGGGATGCATCTCCAGGGGTCATCTGGTTCTGGCCACGGGAAAAAGCTGTACTCATCGGCCCTACCTGCGGGATGGCGTTTACGCAGATTTGACGCTCGTCTTCAGGAACGAATCCTTCAGGCCTCTGGAGTGGACTTACCCCGATTACGCGGACGAGAAGATTCGGGAGATGTTTGCCTTGATTCGTAAAAAGTACCTCCTGCAGTTGAGGTATCATCAGGCTTCCGGGGAAGAGGAATAAAAGGATGACCCGCGGAGATTGATTCGAGCGGACTTTCTTTCGACAAGAGGATGGACAGACCATGATCAAGAGCATGACAGGTTACGGAAGGGCTGAGGCCGTGCATGAGGGAAGAAAGTGGGTTGTTGAGATTCGCTCCCTCAATCATCGCTACATGGAGGTGATCGTCCGTCTGCCCGGTGCGCTGACCCCTCTGGAAATGGAGATCAAGAAAAAGGTGGGTGAAAGATTGTTCCGGGGGCGATTTGATGTGACGGTTCAGATGGACACCTCCGGCATCCCCGGCGGTGCGATGCAGTATGATCTCGACCTCCCCCTTCTGAGGAATTATCTTGAGCTTCTCAATATCATCAGGGCCGAGTTGAAACTCAAGGAAAAGGCCGACCTGAATACCGTCTCTCGGTTCAGGGAGATCTTCGTCCCGTCCGAGCGCAAGCTCGACGCGACTCAGGCCTGGGTGGTTTTGAAGGACGTTCTGGACGAGGCCCTGACGGATCTCATCCGGATGCGGGAGAAAGAGGGTGCGGTCATCCGGAAGGATTTCCTTGCCCGGATCGGAAAGATCCGCAAAGGCCTGCAGATGACGAAGACCAGAATACCCGAGGTGATCAACGAGTATCAGAAGAGACTCTCCGAGCGGGTGAAGGAGCTTTCCGGGGGCCTGGAGCTCGACGGGATGAGACTGGCTCAGGAGGTAGCCCTTCTGGCTGAAAAGACAGACATAACGGAAGAGATCGTCCGCCTGGAAAGCCACATCGATCAGCTCACGAAGCTGCTGGACAGCCGGGATACCGTGGGCCGGAAGATCGATTTCCTGCTTCAGGAGATGTGCCGGGAAGTGAACACCATGGGTTCCAAGAGCTCCGATGTGATGCTGTCCCATCAGGTCATCGAGCTGAAGAGCGAGATTACGAAATTGAGGGAACAGGTACAAAATGTTGAGTAAGCAGGGGTCAGGCAGCGGCGAGGGGATCTTTATCGTGGTCGCCGGCCCGTCGGGCGTCGGCAAAACCACACTGTGCATGGAGTTGATTCATCAAATCCCCGATATTAAATTCTCCGTATCCTACACGACAAGGCCTCCCCGGCCCTTCGAGGTCCACGGCAAGGACTATTTTTTTATTTCTGAGAAAAAATTCCGGGAACGGATCAAGAAGGGGGAGTTCGCGGAGTGGGCCGAAAAATACGAGTTTCTTTATGGGACGTCCAAGGAGACAATGACGGAGTACCTGAAAAAAGATTGTGACCTTATCCTGGCTGTGGATACGCACGGCGCCCGTACCCTGAAGGTCGCTTACCCCGGGGGGATCTTCGTTTTCATCCTTCCACCGTCCCTCAAGGTCCTGAAGGAACGATTGATGGTCAGGGGGGCGGAAAAAAAAGCGAGCCTCGAAAAACGCTTCAACAACGCCATGGAGGAAATAAAGGAAACAATATGGTATGATTATATCATATTAAATGATCGTCTCGATTCTGCCGTTGATCATCTCCGGGGGATCTACCTGGCGGAAAAAAGCAGGCGAGAGCGGATGACGAAGAAAATAGAGGATTTCATCACATAACAGGAGGACGATTGCTCATGGCAAGGGTTACTGTCGAAGATTCCCTTAAAGAAGCCAAGAACCGGTTCGCTTTGGTCATTCTTGCGGCGCAGAGGACTCGGCAACTGCTGAAGGGATCGAAGCCCCGACTCGAGAATGTGGATAACAAAG
>JAPLJU010000070.1 GCA_026388445.1 Deltaproteobacteria bacterium | reverse complement strand
CATCGACGCCATCCGCTGCATGAAGCTCGCCCTCAAAAGAAAGCAGGGGGGCATCCTCTACGGGCCCGCGGCCTACTTCATGAAACACCCCCCCAAACAGTTCACCGACGAGGAAGCCTGCCTCATGACAGAGGGCTTTATCAAAGCATGAAAGAGGAGGGTTTGCACTGATGCGGATTGTCGATGTTTGGATGCAGCACCCCACGCGGCGCCTATTAGAGCAACCCTTTTTCGAGTCACTCCGCCGCTGGACACGTCAGGACTCTATCCCGGATGTCCCGCTCTCCATGACGATCGGAACGATGGACCAGGCAGGTATCGAGGTCGGACTGGTGGCTGCCTGGTGGGGTCCCCAGGGCGCGCTGATCGACAATGATGAGGTCGCGTCGTTCGTACGCCAGTATCCGCGTCGCCTGCTCGGCGTGGCGTCCGTCAACCTCGCGCGACCCATGGAAGCTGTGCGGGAGCTGCGGCGCTGCGTGCGAGAACTCGGCTTCCGGGGCCTTCGCATCGTGCCCTGGCTCTGGGGCCTGCCGCCCGACGATCGGCGCTGCTACCCGCTTTACGCCGAGTGTATCGAACTCGACGTGCCTTTTTGTCTCCAGGTGGGCCACACGGGGCCCCTCATGTCGTCAGAGCCGGGGCGTCCAATTCCCTATCTCGAGAATGTCGCCCTCGAGTTCCCCGAGCTTCGCATCGTTGCCGGGCACATCGGTGCGCCTTGGACACAGGAAATCCTCTCCCTCGCGACGAAGTTTACAAACCTCTACATTGACACGTCTGCCTACAAGGCAACTCGCTACCCCGCCGACTTCGTCGAGTTCATGCGAGGACGGGGTGCCAAGAAGGTCATGTTCGGCAGCAACTATCCGATGCTCACGGCATCGGCCTGCCTCGAAGGCGTGGAGGTTCTTGGGCTCAGCGAAGAGGCCAAACAGTTGTTTCTCTCGGACAATGCCCGCCGGGTGTTCAAACTCGAATAGGCCGGCTCACGATCCGTTACATGCTATTCCAATCTGTAATCCTTAACTTGTTGGCAGGTCAGAAAAGAACAGCGAGACCACATCGATTCTTTCCTGAAGGCGAGACGCCTTTCCTTAAATCAAGTGTTCAATAAAAGAGGGATTACCGCACTGATGGTTTCTATTATCGATTCATTAAAGCCTTGAGAGGAGAAAGGAGAAATGTGAATGTTGGACCATATGTTGACGAAGGAACAAATCAGGATAAGGGACGAGGTTCGGGATCTCGTGAAATGGGTGCCGCGCCAGATGATCCTTGATATGGACACGGACAAGATCAAGTTCCCCAAGGAGTTCCTGCAGGAGGCTGCGCGACGGAACCTCCTCGGGTGCCGTTATCCGAAGAAGTGGGGCGGCAGGGACATGGACTGGGTCACGACCTGTATGATCATGGAAGAGGTGGGGACCCTGGGCTATGAGGTTGCCTGTGTTTTCGCGGTAGGTGCAGAGCTTGTCTGCGATGCTATCATTCTCCACGGCACGGACGAGCAAAAAGAGAAGTATGTCAAACCCCTGCTTCTGGGAGAGTGTTTCGCCGCCGAGTGCCTCACCGAACCGAGGGGCGGGTCCGACTTTTTCGGGGCTACCACCAAGGCAGAGGACAAGGGGGATTACTTCCTCCTCAACGGCCAGAAGCGCTTCATCGTCGGTGCGGAAGGGGCGGATTTCTTCCTCGTTTATGCCCGCACGAATCCGGATGCAAAGCCTCAGGACTCGATCACATGCTTCATCGTGGACCGGGGGCCCGGCGTCGAGACGAAGTACCTCTACGGACTCATGGGCTGCCGAGGTGGTGGTGCGGGACGCCTCGTCTTCCGGAATGTCAAAGTGCCGAAGGGAAACATCGTGGGGAAGCTCCACGGGGCCTATGATGTCTTCAACACCATGATGATCCCGGAGCGCCTGGGCTCCGCTGCCATGACCATTGGGTCCGCCCGGACCGCCCTCGATGTCGCGACGAAATACACCACGAGACGAAAGGCCTTCGGAAAGGTCATCAACACGTTCCAGGGGGTGAGCTTCCAGGTGGCCGAGGCGGCCATGCTCCTCGATGCCTGCCGGGCCATGGCATACGCGACGGCCCGCGCCGTGGACAGCGGTGTGGACTTGAATGTGATCCGGCGGTATGTGTCGGAATCGAAGAAGTTCATCACGGAGTCCTGCCAGAAAGTCGTACACAACTCGATGCAGGTCATGGGAGGAATCGGCTACACGAATGTCTTCCCCATCGAGAGGATCCACCGGGACATCCGGCTGGCCTCCATCTGGACCGGGACGAGCGAGATCATGTCCATGATCGTCGCCCACGAATGGTACCGGGAATTCATGAAGAAGAAATTGCCCCGGGATTACGAGGCTGATGCCCAGGAAGCCCTTGCGACGGACGAGAAGGTTTACAATGACGAGGACATGTGGAAGATGGGCTGGTAGCTTTTCCGGAATAGGGGTGAGCAAAGGTTCAGTCGTTAGTCGTTCACTTCTTGGGTAACATTAGATTTTTCGCCATACAGTGGAAAAAGGGGACAGGCTACTTTTTTAGTCGCTGTAAATGGTGGCGTTATAGTCAATGAAAAAAGTAGCCTGTCCCCTTTTTTTATCTGACCAGCCTTGCGTCCATGGGATCTGTGTTTCGGAGAATGTCCGTCATCACTTCGTGGATGAGGTCGTTGGTGGCAAGCACATGGGGTGATAGAAGGGAAAATTCCCCGCCGAAGAGATCGGTCACGCGTCCGCCCGCTTCCAGGACGAGAAGCCATCCCGCTGCCGTATCCCACGGGTGGAGCTTCAACTCCCAGAACCCGTCAAAGCGACCTGCCGCCACGTAGGCGAGATCGAGGGCCGCCGAGCCCGCCCGGCGGATGGCCTGGGCCCGGAGGGCAAGGACATTGAAGTAGTTGATGTTGTTGTCGGGGTTTTCACGGATGTCGTAGGGAAAGCCCGTGGCCAGGAGGCTCTTCGTGAGTTCACGGGTCTTCGAGATCCCTATCTTCTTGCCGTTGAGAAAGGCCCCCTTCCCCTTTTCGGCCACGAAAAGTTCCTCCAGCATCGGGTCATAGACGACTCCGAGGATTATCTCTCCCCTCTTCTCAAAGCCGACGGACACACAGAAGACGGGGTAGCCGTGGGAGTAGTTCGTCGTCCCGTCGAGGGGATCGATGATCCAGCGGCAGGAAGAGCCCTGCTGGACGCCGGCGGACTCCTCGGTGAGGATGTCGTGATCGGGGAAACGCGAACGGATCCTCGTGAGAAGCATCTCCTCGGAGATGTGATCCGCCTCGGTCACGATGTTGATCTCCCCCTTGTACTCGACGCGGACCTTCTCCTGGAGTTTTCCCTTCAGAAAATCTCCCGCCTCGCGGGCGATGTCGATGGCAAAGTTGCGGATATGATCCATGGATGATTGCTCCGGAATTGTTTTCACGGCCATAAAACAGCACCTTCTCCCCGGCGGAGAAGGTGCATACAAAGCGGTGTCTTATGAAATCCTTCAGGGATTGAATATTCGATAACTACGCTGCCATCCCCTCCAGGAGGGCCATGCAGTTGTAGCCGAGGACCTGGTGGTTGTAGCCGCCTTCCAGGACGGCGAAATAACCGCCGCCGCAGCTCCTGGCGGCCTCCTTGACCATGCGCCCGATGGTCGTGTAGTCTTCCCTCTTCAAGACCCCTCCCCAGTCCTCCCTTGCGTAATCGAAGCCCGCAGAGATGCCGATGATGTCCACGCCTTCCGTCGGGAGGGCCTTCTCCACCTGCTTGATAAAATCGACGGAATTGGAGGAGGAGGGATTGACGAGGGTCACATACTTTTTTTCGCCCAGGAGATTGACCGTCCCGTCACCGAAGTGAAGGTCAATGTCGAGGACGAAGGCCTTCTCGATCTTGCCTTCGCGCTTGAGCTTGTCGATGGCTATGGCCATGTTGTTGAAATAGCAAAAGCCCCAGGCGCTGTTCGCCGAGGCGTGATGTCCCGGCGGACGGATGAGCCCGAAGCAGGGCTCCTTCAGGCCGATGGTGGCCGCCTGGATGGCGCCCCCTGCGGCAAGGGCGGCGATCTTGTAGATCCCGATTCGCTCTATATGCTCGATATGGCTCTTGGTGTGCAGGGCTGCGATGTCGTCACGACTGGCCGGAAGGGCTTCCACGAAAGACACCTTTTTTTCGATGACATCCAGGATGGCCTCGATGCGTCCCTCGGCCGCCGCAGGGTCAAAGGTATAGGATTCCAGGAAATCCTTGTGATATACAACCTTCATCCGATGCCTCCTTGTGAAGTGCTGAATATTCCCTCCGGGTTCACCCGTCTTTTAATCCCTTCCGCCCCGTCCGTCAACCCTGATCTATGAAAATATTATTTTACCGTTCCTTGTAAAACCTGATGACACGGAGAAGCCTTATGGTGTTGGGCGAAGCCGGAAGGGCTTCAAGTTCCTCCGGCGCAACCCACCTTGCGTCAACCACGTCATCATGAGCCTCCGGCTCGCCGCTCACATAATAGGCGAAGACGTCCACCACCACGAAGTGATACCGGATGCGCCCCTCGGCGTCGCGCTCGATAAGGTCGAAGGTGTAGACCGGCTCTCTCGCCTGGATCCGGATCCCCGTCTCCTCAAGGATCTCCCGCTCCGCCGCCTGCTGGATGGTCTCGCCCAGCTCGATCATGCCCCCGGGAATAGCCCAGAGGCCTTTGCTCGGGGCAACACCCCGCTTGACCAGTAGAACTTTCCCGTCTCTGATGACGATAGCCCCTACACCCACTCGCGGATATTCCGTGTAGCTTCGCTTTGACATTCCGAATTCCTTTCACCAATGGTTTGATGCGGCAGGCCTCTTGAACAGAATCTCTTATCGCGGCCGGAATTTGTATCAGACTTCAGAACAGGATTGCAAAGGCTTCTTTTGCCGCCTTCACAAAGGCCTCAACCTTTTTAACGTTCTTTCGGCCGTCGGGGCCTTCGACACCCGTGTGGGCATCGACACCAACCGGTCGCACCCGGAGAATGGCCTCCTTCACATTTTCCGGGTGAAGCCCCCCGGCGAGGATAACAGGACGCGGGGAATACTCCACGAGCCTGCGGCTAATCGCCCAGTCATGGGTCTTGCCCGTAGCCCCGAAGGCGCCTGTTTCAGGGTCATAGGTGTCGGTAATGAAGGCGTCCACGTGGGGCGCGAATTGCAGGATGGCCTCCTCCAGCAGCGCGAGATTGTCGCCTGTTACGATGAGGCTTTTGGTGATGTGAAGTCGTGGGGAGGAACACCGGAGATTCGAGATCTCTTCGAGGGTAATATCGCCGTGAATCTGAACCCTACGAACGCCGATCTTCAAGGCAAGGTCCTCAATCGCCCGCGTACGATTCTCATAGGTAATGAGAACGGCTTCCGCAGGAGGGGGGATCCTCTGGATGACCTTCGCGGCTGCCTCTTCCGTGAGGTCCTCCCGGTGGGGAAAGATCCGCAGGGGAAAGCCGAGCTGGTGAACCCCGGCCTTTACCAGCATCCGGGCTTCCTCTGCATCGAGAATCCCTGCGATCTGTATGAGCCCTTTCATGGATAGGGAAGAGACCTACTTCGCACCCTTGGAGGGGGAAGGTTCGGGTGGCATGGGAACCATGAAGGTCGCTTTTTGTTCGGCCATGCCCTCTTTCAGGATCTGCATGCGTCCGGAAAAGGCACTGAAGGTCTGCCAGGTCACGGCGAGTCCGATGACGACCAGTAATACGGACGCGATGATCAGTACCTTCGCCCGCTTCGTCGCTTTTTCACCCTCGATGACCCTCATGTCGCGGATCACCCGCGTGCCGGGCGGTGGCATCTGCCCGGACTTGAGAACCCTGAGGGCGAACCAGAGAAGATAACCGCCGACACCCAAAACGGCCACCATCGAAATGACAAGCCACACATGGATGAAAAGGAGCATCCGGCCAGCGGCCGTATCGATGTCCTCCTGCGCAAGGATCCTCATCTCCTGGAGGTAGTCATAGCTGAGTTTGAAGAGGATGACACCGACAATCGCCACCACCACATAGAAGATGATGATCTTTTTCTTCAGAGCCGCGTCGGCCTTTATGACCTTTTCCTGTGTTTCTTCCATCTGAATTCCCCTCTTGTGAGATGATCAAGAACTTTCAGGATGATAATGCAAAACCGCTGCCATTATTGCGCCCCAGCTTTCCAGGATACAGCACAAAGATCAGGGCTCGTCGAGCATGAACTCGAAGCGGCGGAGCTCCTGCGGGTCCGGGTTCGAGTTGAATACCTTCTCGACGAAGGTGACTTTTCCGTCACGATTGACCAGGATAACGGTCGAGGACCGGGTCCCGTAGACGGGGCTTACAATGAAAGGGGAGGCAAGGATGCGTTCCCATTCAAGGCTCATCCCCGTACTGGGCAGCAACTCGTCGGGAGTCCGGCTCCGGTCGGCAAGGATATCAAAAAGAGCCTCTTCCCTGAGATGATCGGAGTCGGCAAGAAGCGCTTCCAGGGCCTTCTTCCCCCTCTCAACCTTCGGCCAGGGCGTATCCAGGAGATGATTGCTAAGACCATAGAGACCGGGAGAGAGATCTTTCGGCCCGCTGCCACGGTTTGAGAGATAATGCATCGATGAGCGGTCTCCGACGAAGAGGCTGAAACCGTTGTATTCATGGGCCCCGGAGGCAATTTTCCGGACATATTCGACGGGCTCCCCCGTTCCCGCGAGAAAATTCGAAACGAGATGCCCCCGAGACGGAGCCTGATGCTTATGGGAACCGGGATCCCGATAATTGGTGATCGCCGCAAAGCGTCCTTTTTTCGTGACTCCAAGCCAGGTCCCCCCGGCCATTAGATCCTTCCCGCCGAGTATGGATGGGGCTTCCTTCCAGAACTCGGCCGCCGCCGATGGACGCTCGTAAAACTCGTCCCGGTTGGCAGCGATCACCAAATCATATGGGGGCTTGTACTTGTATGCGACAAAGATCAGACACATAAATCGTCTCTGGTTTTTCTATTCCACCGGCGTTGGATGGAACCGCTCTCTCTGCCGGGCAATCAGGAGAGCCTCTTTTGCACGGCCTCCATAATCCTCGACATGACCTCCCCGGCCTTCCGGTTGATGACCTCATCCGCCATCATATCATAGGAGGTTGCGGTGAGATTGACGATCACGACCCTGGCACCCGCCTCCTTCGCGTAAACGGGCATGTACGCGGCAGGATAGACGACGAGAGAAGACCCCACGGCAATGAGGAGGTCGCACTCACGCGAGTGGCGGACGGCATCGCTGAGAACGACAGGCGGCAGGGACTCCCCGAAAAAAACCACGTCGGGTTTCAGTATGCCCGAGCACTTTGCGCAGGAGGGGGGTCCGCTCTCGAGGTTTAGCCTTTTCCGAATATCCGGCAGGGGATAGCGGCTTTGGCAGTTGAGGCAGACGACCCAGTTCATGTTTCCGTGGAGCTCAAAGACCTTTTCGGGGGAATTTCCCGCCTTTTGGTGCAGGTTGTCGATATTCTGCGTTATGACACAGGAGAGTTTGCCCATCCTCTCAATATCCGCAATGGCAACATGGGCGGCGTTAGGCCGGGCGTCGGCAATGAGGCCGCTTTCGATGAGGAGCCGCCACTGCTTTGCCCGAGTCTCGGCGCTGGAAAGAAATCTCTGGATGGTGAACTCATCGGGATCGAAGCGGTCCCAGATGCCGCCGGGACTCCGAAAATCGGGGATGCCGGACTCGGTGCTCACACCGGCCCCCGTAAAGACAACCACCCTCTTGGATTCGACAATCATATCGGTCACTAAACCGATCTTTTCATCGACTGATTTTACCAACATATCCGGACCATCCGGGATCAGATATTCAGGCGAGAATTAAATCATAAAAAGACGGCGTTGTATAGCCCTTCCAAAGGAACAAGAGATCAAGGGCGACCCAGGCGTCTCGACAGAAAGGAAGCAAGGACATAGAGTGCCAGGGCCGTGACCACAACGGTTCTGAAGCCGAAAGAAATGGCGGCAAGGATGGTTCCCGCGGCCCCGATGACGGAGAAGAACCCGTTCACACCCCAGGCCCAGGGTAAAAGCCCGGGTGCCCTATGTCCGAGAAGATGGAGGCCATAGGGAAAGGGGATTCCCATGGGAACGGCCAGGGGCGCGATGAGAAGACTGCAGAGGACGCACCGGGCCCACAGGGGAAGAAGAGGGATATATCTTTCCAGGATGGGGTCGGAGATCATGACGACTGCCGCCGATAGGATGATCAGCATGACGGCGGCACCCACATGCCCCGGCCTCACCTCCCGCAACCTGCCGGCGATCGCACTTCCGATCCCCGAATAGGTGAGGAAGGACCCGATCACGACGAGGGCGGAGAAGACGGGGTCGAAGAGATAGCGGATGAACTGCTGGAGAAAAGACATCTCGATGAACATATAGGCAAGCCCAAGGGCGCCGAAGTAGATGAGGACCGGAATCCGCCCGGCCCCGGGCGATGGACCCAGGAGCGGCAGGGGAAGAAGGATCAGCGCGGAACTGACAACAACAAGAAGGATAAAGGAAACCCACACCAGGATGTATCCCCAGTCCATGTAAGGGACATAGAGACGGCCGGCATCGCCGAGGTAATATTTCAGCATGCCCGCACGGAATGTGTGTGAAAAGAAGGGCCGGTCATCCGTCGCCGGGCGGACATCGAAGGGATAGTCCTGGAAGAATCGCTCACCCTGTCCCGAAAAAAGCGCCTGAGCGGCCAGATAAAAATAATCCGGGTCCATAAGATTGAATCGGTTCGTCTCCTCTTTCCGGACACCGGGGTAGTAAGAGAGATCGAAGAGGCGGGTCCTGCAGAAGGACTTTACGGCGTCGATCTCGGCTTTTCGAAAAGTCCCCTTTTTGACCAGGATCGTCACCGTCTGCCAGCTCCGGATCATCACGAGGGAATCGGCGGCACTCTGCTCGCCCGACGCATTCAGGACATCGATTGCCGTGGCAAGGAGCTTGATGCTCCCCCGGGGCGGGTTTTCAATCCATCGCGAGACGCTGAGGATCCCCTCCGGTGCCAGCCGATCGAGATACAGTTGAAAGGCTTCTTTCGTGAAGAGATAGTTCTCGTTCAGGGCATAGACACCGGCCGAGGCCGTCCCCATGGACTCCAGGAGGGCGATTTGGATGAGCTCGTAGCGGTCTTTCGTCCGCTGGAGAAAACCCCGTCCTTCCTCTACATGGACGTTTACATTCTCAAGACCGTATATCCCGCCGCTTGTATCGGCGAGGGACCCTTTCATAAGACGGACGACGTCGCTGTTCATTTCGGCCGCCGTAATGGTCCTAGCCCCGTGGTGGCTCGCATTGAGGATTTCCGTTCCCGACCCCGCGCCAAGGACGAAGACCCGCGGTTTTGAAAGGAGAGCGTAGGCAAGGGAGGCCGTGCGGCAACCTATGAAGGCAGACTCCCCGGGTGTTCCGGCAAAGCGGTTGATCGCACCGACAGTGTTGCCGTCCCAGAAGAGGCCCATCTGAGCGGGAAGGGGATGGGGGCAATTCAGGC
>JAPLJU010000213.1 GCA_026388445.1 Deltaproteobacteria bacterium | reverse complement strand
AAAAGGAGAAAAAACCGAAATACCCCTTCGTGATCACCGTCTCCCGCGAATCCGGAAGCGGCGGAAGCGAGATTTCGCGGATCCTCGCGAAAGACCTGGGCATGGACCTGATGGGCGGGCAGATCATTCAGAAGGTCGCCGAGAGCTCCAAGATGAGCACCAAGGTTATCGAATCCCTGGACGAAAAGGCCGTCTCGACCCTCGACAGCCTTGTCACCTCCATGTTCTCGGCTCGCAGCATCTCGGGTACGGAGTATTTCCGGCATCTCACCCAGGTGATCCTGACGATCGGCAAACACGGCAATGCCATTGTCGTGGGCCGCGGCGCCCACATGATCCTCCCGAAGGAGGGGACCTTCCGGCTCCGGTTCATCGCACCGATGGCCTTCCGGATCCAGAACCTGATGAGGAGCCGCGACTACACGAAGAAGGATGCCGAAGAGTACATCAAGAAGAGAGAAGGCGACAGGCTCGCTTATTTGAAGAAACACTTCCAGTCGGACCCCGCGGACCCATCCCAGTACGACATGGTCGTCAACACGGAAAAGATGGGGCTCGAAGGCGCGGCAGCAGCCGTGAAGGTCGCGTTCCTCGCCTGGGCAAACAGCAGGCATCCGGCCGAGGAACCTGCTCGCAGGGCAAAGGCAAGCTGATCTAAAAGACTGGGTATCGGGTACAGGGTAATAAAGACAATAGTGCGATCGGGCCTGCGGCCCGAGGCCTTACAACTTAGAACTTACGTATCCCCTCCCCCACATCGATGGCGATCATTACGAACTCCCCTTCTGTAATGATCGCCATATCCTATTTGAGCTGTCCAAGTGGACCTGCTCCAATTTTGAATTTTGAGTTTTGAGTTTTGAATAAGGGGGCCGTCTTTTTCCTTTAATTCAAAATTTAAAATTCATCACTCAAAACTGCGGCATAGGCCGCTAGATCCGGTCCGCCCGGTCGTCACCGACTCGCAGAGCCCTCTCCCGGAATTCGGGAAGAAAATAAACGAGGCCGACGAGGAGCAACGGGATCAGGGCGACACCCGCGAGAACCGACCGGATCGAGAATGCATCGGCCAGCGCCCCCGCGACGGGTGTCATCGTCCCGCCGAACCCGAAGGCAAAGCCCATCATGAGACTGGCCACCATCGACCGGCCCTTGGGAGCAAGCTCCTGTCCCATGGTCACGCCAAGGGGGAGTGTCGCCATGATGAAGAACCCCGCCAGGAAAACCATCAGGTAAAGCCAGGGTCCCGACGTAAAGAGAATCGCCAGCAGGGCCGGCGCCGAAAGCAAATAGGTTGTGTAAAAGATCTTCTTGAAACCGATCCGGTCGGACAGATAACCGGCAAGGAGGCCGCTCAGGGTACCTGCCAGCGTGAAGAGGGATATCATGGCCCCGACGGCGATCAGGGAATAACCTTCCTTGACAAAAAGAACCGGGACGAAGGTCCGGTACACGTGAGCCACAAAGGATCGAAAGACCATGATCAGCCAGATGAGGGCGATCCACTTCCAGATCTCGCCGAAGGTCTCCTTGAACGACGCCACGAAGCCGCTGCTTTCAAACCTCTCTACGTCGGGAAGGGGCACAATCAGGTAAAGATAGACCATGGCAACGAATCCTGGAAGCATCATCACCGGCATGGCGCCGAGACCCCAGCGGCTGACATACCAGGCGATGAATACCGGCCCGAGGGCGAAGGCGAGGGTCCCGCCCATATTGAATATGGACATCGAAAGCCCGAGCCGCGCCCCCGCATAGGGATAGACCATCCCCGCGACGGAGGGATGGAACATGGCGGAGCCAGTAGAGCCCAGGGCGACGAACATAAGCAGTATTAAAAACGACGGGGCGATGCCCGTCAGCGGAGTGCAGACGATCCCGAGCAGAAGCCCCCCCAGGATGAAAAACCGCGTCCTGTATCGATCGGCGAGGTACCCGACATTGGGCTGGATGATGAAGGCAAGGAAACGGCTCAGTCCGCCAATGAGGCCGACCTCCGTGAGTGTCAGGGCGAACCGCTCGGCGAAAACGGGCAGGAGAGGCGTGACGAAGGAATTGTAGAAATCACCGGTAAAGTGGATCAATGTCAGGGCGAAGATGACCCTGACGTTGAGCTTCGCTGACCGCGAGGACATGAACTCTCCCTTCCAGAAAACAGGCGTTGGATATTAAGGGAAAGCATCCCCGCTGTCAAGGGAGGCGCAATCGCTGTAAGAAGCACGTAAACGGTCCGGTTTTGTAGCACATAATCTGTCCGGTTTAGGATTGCCACCTTTGGAGGTGGCAG
>JAPLJU010000086.1 GCA_026388445.1 Deltaproteobacteria bacterium | reverse complement strand
CCCGCCTCTGCCACTTCCAGGGCTGCCTGGATGCCGGCGATACCGCCGCCGATGACCAGGACATCGGGGGTGACATCGATGAATCTCGACGTGAGCGGATTGAGAAGCCTCGCCCGGTACACGGCCCCGTTGATGAGCGCCTTGGCCTTCCGCGTTCCGACCTCCTCGTCTTCCGTGACCCACGAGACGTGTTCCCGAATGTTGACGATAGACAGGAGGTACTGGTTCAGTCCCGCGTTTTCGATGACCTTGCGGAAGGTCTTCTCGTGCATGAGCGGCGAGCAGGCCGCGACGATCACCCGGTCCAGCCGGTGATTCTTGATATCATTCTGAATGATCTCCTGGCCCGGCGTCGAGCACATGAATTTATACTCCTGCGCCACCACCACGTCGGGCAGCGTTTTGGCAAATTCAATGACCTCCGGTACCCGAACGGTTTTGGCGATATTCAAACCGCAATGGCAAACAAACACGCCGATTCTGCTCATAGCGACTCCTTATCCTTCAAGGCTTTCAAAAAACAGTTCCGTTACGTCCTTCAGCTTGATCTTGTCCTCGGCATTCATGGTCCGGATGCTGTCATCGAGCATGGCGATGCAGTAAGGACAGGACGTGGCGATGATGTTCGCACCCGTCGAGAGGGCCTCTTCGATCCGCAGGTCACTCAATCGCTCACCTTTCGCCCGCTCGACCCAGAGGCCGCCGCCTCCGCCGCCGCAGCAGAAGCTCTGTTCACGAATCCTCTCCATCTCCACGAATTCGATGCCCGGCAGGGCCTTCAGCACCTCCCGGGGTGCATCATAGATGCCGTTGTGCCTCCCCAGATAGCAGGGGTCGTGGTAGGTGACCTTGAGGCCGCCGAAATCTTTCTTGGGAAGAAGCTTCTCAGATTTGATGAGACCGGCAATCAATTCGGTGAAGTGGACAATATCGTAATCCTCCTCGTATTCCTTCTTGATGGTCTGGTAGCAGTGAGGGGAGGTGGTGACCATTTTTTTAATTCCTTTGGCACCGAAGATGCCCCGGTTTTTTTCTTTCAGCTTCTCGAAGAGTTCCAGGTCCCCGACCTTCCGAAGGCTCTCGCCGCAGCAGTTGACGTCCGTCCCGGGAAGCCCCCAGCTGAGGCCGGCCCTGGTCATGATCTCCGCCGTGGCCCTGGCCACCAGCACGTTTCTCGGGTCATAGCAGACGGTGCAGCAGGTGAAATAGAGATATTCCATGCCTTCCGCGTAGAGGGGGTATTTCCCCTGGGCCCAGTCGTTTCTTTTTTCCACATCACCGGACCAGGGGTTGCCGCGCGCCTGGAGACTTCCCACAAAGGCCCGAAGGCTCTGGGGCAGCATGCCGCCGCCGGCATAGACGCTTCGGACGGCCCTTACGAGGTCGATGATCTCAACCCCGCGGGGGCAGCGGTCGACGCAGAACTTGCAGGTCGAGCATCCCCACATATGCTCTTCGATCCCCTCGAGACCGAGTTGGCTCAATCTTACGAGCTTCCGGATGTTGAACTCCGTGATGGGCGTCCACGGACACGTTCCACTGCAGGTCGCGCACTGGTAGCACTTCTTCAGTGTTTCCCCGCCCGCCTCTGCAATGGCCTGCGACATCTCAAGATAGGGTATGACCGCATGAGACATTTTTTTCTCCTTACATCAGACGCTCTGGGATCCTCAGATCTTGGGATTCAGGTAAGCAATTTTCGGCGCGCCATGATGTGTCACGGCATGTTGGATGGGCGTTTTACGCAAATGAACCGGATGAGAATCCGGCTTTGATTTGGAACGAATTTGTTTTTCGAAATTGCCATCCCGAATATAAATCCGCGTGACGACTATCAAAACTTCCCCGCTATGTCAATGCTTTATTTGGTTTTCCATTTTCATTTTTTAATTTAGTTACTTACGACCTTTCTGTCAACCCCTGCCGGGGGGTTTTGCGGGCGGGTTGCTGCGAAAATCCTGAGAGTGTAAAAGGACCTTCCGGGGCTCGCTTCCATGGCCGTGATAAACCCCCGTTTCCCCTCGGGGTCCTACTTCGAAACCCCTTCGATCTGCCTCCAGATCTCGTCTTTCCCTTCCCCCGTCCTGGCCGAAAAGAGGACGAGCTTCTGATCCCCGGGGATCCCGAGAAGACCTTTCAGGTGCCTCTCGCGAGCCCTTCGCTCATTCCCGGAAAGCTTGTCGGCCTTGGTCAGGACAAAAAGATGGCGAATGCCCTGATGGTTCAGCCACTCCACCAGGGCCATATCCTCCCCGGAGGGATCCCGCCGGACATCCAGGATCAAGACCACAAGGGCAAGGTTCGGCCGGCCCCTGAGGTAACCCTCCACCATGGGTCTCCAGCTCCTGCGCATCGACTCCGGGACCTTTGCGTATCCGTATCCCGGAAGATCGACGAAAGAAAAACGATGATTGATGTCATAGAAGTGGATCAGGCGGGTCTTCCCGGGTGTACCACTCGTCTGGGCGAGCTTCTTTCGATGGACCAGGGTATTGATCAGGGAAGATTTGCCGACGTTGGATCGACCGGCAAAGGCTACTTCCGGAAGAGCGGGCTCCGGGAACTGGTCGGGCTTTGCAGCCGCCTTGATGTATTCGGCTGAAGTAATCTTCATGGAAGACCTAGAATAATGGAATGTCGGGACTTGCGATTCCGGCAACAGCCCAGGTGAAGGGCATCCGCCCTGAGGTGATGCACCGGCATTACACGAAAGTTATGCCGTACTTCTCCAGCTTCCTCTCCAACGTGGGCCTGGAAATCCCCAGGGCGTCGCAGATCTCACCCTTGTTTTTTCCGATGATGGAAATGACCTTCCGGATATGCCGTTCCTCCACCTCGTCAAGGGTCAGGACCTTTCCGCCTTCCTGAGACCGAATCACATCCCTCTCCCCGGCCGTTCCTCCCATCTGCGCCTGTGCGTAGCTGCCGAGCAGATCCGGGAAGTCGGCAACACCGAGAATCTGTCCCTTCGCCACGACGACGGCCCGCACGAGGAGGTTTTCCAGTTCCCGCACATTTCCCGGCCAGGGGTACTTGAGAAAGACCTCCATCATCTCCTTGGACACACCCACCACATTTTTGTGCAGGTCCCGGTTGATCTTTTTGAGAAGGTAATCAATCAAAATTGGGATGTCCTCCCTCCGCTCCCGCAGAGGCGGGATGTAAATCGTCACGATATTCAGCCGGTAGTAGAGGTCATCCCTGAACTTGCCTTCTTTGACCAGGGTCTTGAGGTCCTTGTTCGTGGCCGCAATGATCCTTGCCCGGACCTTCACCTTGTCCTTTCCGCCCACGCGCTCGAATTCGAGCTCCTGAAGGACGCGAAGGAGCTTTGCCTGCAGGTTGAAGGACATCTCGCTGATTTCATCGAGGAAGACCGTCCCGTTTCCCGCCAGTTCGAACTTCCCGAGCTTTCGGCTGATGGCGCCGGTGAAGGATCCCTTTTCGTGCCCGAAGAGCTCTGATTCAAGGAGGGTCTCCACGATGGCGGAGCAGTTGACGGCGATGTACGGATCGTTCTTGGCCGTGTTGTTGTGGATGACCTTGGCGATGAGTTCCTTTCCCGTTCCGCTCTCCCCCTCGATGAGGACCGTGGTCTTGCTCTGGGATACGACACCGATCATCTTGAAAATCTCACCCATGGCCTTTCCGGTGCCGATGATATCCCCCACCTTGAAATCCCTGGAGGGTTCCGTGAGCAGACCATCGATCTTTTTTTCCGTCGCGATGGTCTTCAGGGCCTTCTGCAGCGAAATCTCGAGCTCGTCGATGTTGATGGGCTTGTGGATGTAATCAAAGGCACCCTCTTTCATGGCCCGGATGGTCGTGTCCATATCGTGATGGGCCGTGATCATGATCACCTTGACGTCCTCGTCATCTTCCTTGAGATCCTCGAGAACCGTGAAGCCGTCGATATCGGGCAGGCGGATATCCAGAATAATCAGATCCGGAGAGACCTGGATGGTCTTGTTCAGACCTTCCGTCCCCGTGAAGGCGGTGTGGACTTCATACCCCTCCTCGGACAGATAGAGCTGCAATGTTTCACAGATGGAACGGTCATCATCGATGACGAGGATTTTGGCCTTGGCCATGGAGCCCCCCCCAAAAAGAGATTCCCTCATGCAGACCCGGACTCAGGACAGCTTCACCGGTAGGGTGATCGTCACTTTTGTCCCTGCACCCCTTTTGCTCGTTATTTCAATGGTCCCGCAGTGGAGATCGACTATTTTTTTCACCTGGGAGAGTCCCAGCCCCGTGCCGTAATTCTTTGTCGTGAAGAAAGGGTTGAAGATATGGGGAAGGACGTTCTCCTCAATGCCGGTACCGTTATCGGCGATCTCGATGGACACGGACGTTCTGTCGCCGTCGTGTAATCTGGATGATATGGAAAGCTCCCCGCCCGCTTCCATGGCATCAATGGCGTTCAGAAAGAGGTTCAGAAAGGCCTGTTTGAGCATCGCTGAATCAAACAGCAGAGGAGGAATCTTGTCATCAAACCGGTTTTCGATCCGGATGTGCTTATCGGCAATTTCCTTTTCTGCCAGATTCAGGGAATACTTCAGAAACTGATTGATGTCGCCCTGGGTCATCTCGGGCTCCGTGGGCCGTGCGAAAACCAGAATATCACTGACGAGCTTCTCCAGGTGTTCGACCTCTCTCTGGGCAATCCGGAACCGCTTCAGGTCATTGCCCTGAGGGTTCATCCGTTTTTCCAGGATCTGCAACGACATCTTGATCGAGGAGAGCGGATTCCTCACCTCGTGGGCGATGCCCGCGGAAAGCTGCCCCACGGCGGCCAGCTTCTGACTGTCATAGAATTTTTGCTCGAGGTCCTTGAAGTCCGTTATGTCCCGCTGCACGAGGATGAAACGATCGGTGCCCTTGATGGGTCTTGCCGTGATCAGCAGGTCCCGCTTCGACCCATCCTTGTCCGAGATCTGAATCTCGAAGGGTTTGTAGATGCCTCGTTTGATCTCCGCCCAGCGTTCCAGGAGATATGCCCGACGCTCCGGATCCACCAATTCCGAAAAATGCCGGCCTTTCATTTTTCCGGTATCGAAATCGCGGCTCACGTAATGGATGATGCCGTCGTTTGCCAGATCGAAAATCCGGTCCGGAGAGCTTTCGAGGATGGACTGGAGATAGTTGTATATGTTTTCGATATCCTTCCGCAGGGTGATGTTCTCATCCAGTTCATTTCTGAGGGTCTCGGCATACTCCTTGAGGTTGAGCTCCATCTCCCGCTCGCGGGTGACATCCTGAAGCGTCTCGATGGCCGCGATAATCTCCCCCTTCTCGTCGTAAATCGGCGCCGCCAGAAAATACAGGTGACGCCGCTTCCTCCCACCCAGGGTCTCATAGAAATCGCTCGCCTCGTAGGCCCCCTCGATGACCGATGACTGATGAACC
>JAPLJU010000235.1 GCA_026388445.1 Deltaproteobacteria bacterium | reverse complement strand
AACGGAGTTAATGATGAAGAAAATGATAACCGATCGCTCCCATTCTTTTGTCGGCTCGAACTTTTCCATCTTCAGCTTGTATTTTTCCCACAGGCTGGAGAGCTACGCCTCGTCGAGCGCCAGGATCTTATCGGCCATTTTCCCCAGCGCTGTTTCCAGCATTTGATGACCCCTGAAAAATCGCTAGGTTACTATAATATGCCTGCCAAGAAAAAGTCAAACGAAAGCTCCCCCCAAGATAGGGTATCGCATACGAGAACGTCTGTCGTGAAGAGGGTGAAATGCCAAAAAAGACTTGTCTTTTTGAACTTCCGATATATAATTTCTGAGCCTTTGAAGGAGCGACCCTTTTGAGAGTCGGTGTTCTTTCGGATACCCATCTTAGCGGTTACAGCGAGAGGCTGGCTGAGATCTTTTGCCGGTACTTGAGTGATTGTGATCTCATCCTGCATGCCGGTGATCTGACCGATATTCGTGTTCTCGATGCTTTTGAGGGCAGACCGGTGAAGGCCGTCTACGGCAATATGGATCCGCCGGAGGTGAGAAAGCGCCTGCCCGATAAATACCTCCTCGAAATCGGCGGTCACCGGGTCGGGTTGATTCACGGATGGGGATTCCCTTTCGGTATTGAGCATCGGATCATCAAGGCCTTCGATGCCGTTGACTGTCTGGTTTACGGTCACACACATCAGGCTTCGAATGAGCTCAGGGGCAAGGTGCTCTTCTTCAATCCCGGTTCAGCCACGGAGGGATTTTTCACCCTCCACAACACCATCGGCATACTTGAAATCGGCGACAGGATCGAAGGGGAGATTATTCGCGTCTGATGGAAAAGACGCCGGCGTATTTCTGAACTAGATTTGGGGTTATCCATGAAGCATGTGTCCGCACCCTGGAGAATAGAGTACCTCAAGGGAAAGAAGCCCGAGGGATGCATCTTTTGCAGGGGCTCGGGTCTCGACAGGAGCCTCCTGGTTCATGAAGGGCAAAATGCTTTTATCCTCATGAATCGATTCCCTTACAACAGCGGGCACGTCATGATCGCGCCCTACCGGCACGTCCAGAACATTGAAGACCTGGGCACGGAAGAAAAGCTCGAAATATTAGAACTGATGGATCTCGCTATCCGCGCGTTGAAGAGCGCCTACGGTCCTCATGGGTTCAACCTCGGCATGAACCTCGGAAAAGCGGCCGGTGCCGGCATTGATGACCACCTGCATCTGCATGTGGTTCCGCGCTGGAGCGGTGACACGAATTTCATGAGCGTCCTGGGGGAGGTCAGGGTGATCCCGGAAGACCTGGTGAAGACCAGAGGGAGACTCAGGAGCAAGCTGAAAAAAATTAGAACGGGGGGCCGGAAATGAAATTCCTTTACTTTCTGATGACCATGGCTTTCGTTATTTTCTTTGTCACCTTCGCCTTCCAAAATCCCGGTGACGTGCATCTCAAGTACTATGGATACCTGGATCATCTGGTGGCGGTTTATCTGATCGTCTTTGTCGCGTTTTTTGCCGGCATCATTGTAACGGGCCTCATGGGGATTGTGGAACGCTTCAAGTTGACGATGACCATCAACAGACTGTACCGGAAGATCGATGACCTCGAGCGAAGAAACTTAAGTCTTATGAAAAGCGCCCCGACTTCTAACGATACCAAGGCGCTTTAAGGACATGAGATCGTTCGGATGGAAGTCAGGTTTATCACGGACCGTTCTCTGGGCAGGCTGTCAAAATGGCTGAGACTCCTGGGTTACGACACGGTCTATTACAAGGGGGAGGCGGACCGGACCTTTCTGCGAACGGCGGAAAAAGAGGGGCGCGTGGTCATCACGAAAAAACTTGACCTCGCAGGACGAAGCCACTCCGGACCGATGATCATCCTTCTGGAAGACCGTGTCGAGAATCAGATCAGAGAGGTTTTGAGTCAGCTTTCCATCACACCCGATCCCGCCGTCATGTTCAGGCGCTGCCTTCTCTGCAATGAAGGT
>JAPLJU010000185.1 GCA_026388445.1 Deltaproteobacteria bacterium | reverse complement strand
ACCGGTTTTATGAGGAGTACGAAATCGCCGTGTATGAGTATTTTGAGGGGCGTGGCATCTATTGAGATGACGATGACGACATTTTCGAATATTTTCAGAGTGAGCAGGAACTGACCAAGTTTGTAGCCTGGTATTCCTACTACTACATCACAGATGAGTTCAGCAGGACTTTCCCCGAACTCTACCTGATGCGAAAAAAAAGCCAACTCTCTCCCCTCGAAAAAGAAATCCTCCAGAGTTATGTCGATCACTGTTTGAGCATCTATGAGGTTCAGAAAGTCGATCTGGGAAAAGGGGTCGAAATCAAGGATATCTTCGACGGCGGTGTCTATTACATCTGGGATGGTGATGCGTCGAAGAATCTCTATAAGTGGGATCTCGTCTATACCGGGATTCTAAAGGTGAGGGATCTTTACTTTTTCAGCGGGATGCCCCTGACGACGATTCCGCTTAAACTCCGGCACTTCATCGAGGGAAACATCGGGGAATTTTTTCAGGAGCAGAAAGAGGATTACACCAGCCTCGAGCATTACTTGCGTAAGGCTTCTGCCGAGATCCTCGCGCTCATTGAGAATGCCTCGCTGCATCTGCAAAGACCCCCCTTTCCGTTTCAGACGAAGGTCAGCCCGCAGTTTATTACGACGGTCCACTGGCGAATCAAGGATCCGGTTATTTTTTCCAGGGATCTGCAGCAATCCCACCTCCTGACGGACGAAGCGGTTCAACGAATGGGGAAGCCCGGAAGGACAAAGACCCGGTATGTCTCCTTCGACGGGAGGGATTTCAATGTTCTCCTCGGCAGCGTTGTCCGCCGGATGCTCATCAGCGATCTGGAAACGCTTGTGGCCGAATGCGAGTCTCTGGAGCAGGCAAAAAAAATGAGGGTTCTCTTCGGGCAGAGATTCGGTCATGTGTTGAAGTACCGTATGATGGTGTGCCGAAAGCTTGATCCGGCTATTGCGTACAGCCCGGAAGCGTCGCCGGAGGCCGTGGAAGGAGCCCGCGAGTCCAACGGGGAGGAACCGAGAAAGGAAGAGGCGACCCGGAAATACGAAAATTGGGTCAATGAAAAAATTCCTGATATCGGAAACGTGACGCCCCGGGAGGCCGTGAAGACGCCTGAAGGGAGAAATAAGATTCTTGAACTTCTGAAAGAATTCGAAAACCAGAACGAGAAGGTGATCAGAAGGGGCCTTAAGAATGCCGAAAAGCTCGTCTTTCCGCTTGAAAAGGTCAAGAGGGAGCTGGGCCTTTAAGCCCCCGCGTTGATATCAGTTGATATCAAGGGAAAATGACGGGAGACAGAGAAAGGAAGAAGGGTGTTTTTTTCCCAGAACAAGGACGGGGAGAAGGTTTCCTACTACAGAAGAGGCCAGGTGAGGGAGAAGAGGAACTACCTGAAGGGAAAGCTTGAGGGAGAATATATGTCCTGCTACGAAAACGGCCAGATTCTTCTGAAGCTCTCCTACAGAAAGGGCCAGCGGCACGGCGAGGCCGTTTCCTACTACCGGGACGGACAGGTCCGCGAGAAGGGCACTTTCGAGGGCGGCAAGCTGACCGGCGAATACCTATGCTACTACGAGACCGGTCAGGTCCGGGAGCAGGAGTTTTACAAGGACGGGAGGTTGGAAGGCCCTTACAGGCTCTACTACAGGAGCGGTCAGCTGAAGGAGGAGGAAAACTTCCGGGAGGGAAAATTCGACGGCGATTACATCTCTTATTATAAAAACGGTCAGGTCCGGGAAAAGGGCAGTTTCAAAAAGGAAAAAAGGGACGGCGAGTACGCCGCCTATTACCGCAACGGGCAGATCAAGGAGCAGTGCCGGTACCAGGACGGGAAGCTCATCGGTCCGTTTCTCACCCTGGACACACAGGAGGGGAAAAAAGCTGCGGACGGCCGTCTGGCCTCCCGTGAAGAGGAGGACCTCGAGGAGAAAGGGGTGGAAAACCTCCTAACCGATTTAGCGAAATTCGCCGAAAGCCAGAAGACGGATGGTCAAAAATAATTCCACTCCGGCTGCCGGCATCCCATCGCCTATCCCTGGGACCTGCCGCAGATGAAAGCCATGATCATCAGACAGATCCTCATACCCACCGACGGTTCCGACTACAGTAAAACGGCGCTGGAATACGGCATCTACATCGGTAAGCTGCTCGATGCCCAGTTGACGGGACTCCACATCATCGATATCAAGATCATTCAGGGTCCGATCTTCAGTGACATCTTTGGTTCTGTCAGCCTCTCTCCTTTTCCTGAATTTCTGACCGCCATCGAAAAAGGACTCGATGAGAGAGCCGATTCCATCCTTGAGACTTTTCGTAAGCGATGCGAAGGGGAAGGCCTGATACCCCGGATCAAGAAAGTCACCGGCATCATCGACGAAGAAATTCTCAGGGAGGGCAGGGAAGCGGATCTGATCCTTCTGGCCCAGAGAGGGGAACATTATCCCCTGAGCCAGAGTGTTCTTCTCGGTTCAACGGCGGAGGCGGTTGTTCGAAAATCCGGAAAGCCTGTTCTGGTGACACCCGGAAAGTTCCAACAGATCGAAAGTATGGGATTGGCCTACGATGGAAGCCCTCCCGCACAGCATGCCCTCGGCATTGCTGCGCAGTTGTCCGTGAAAACGAAATGGCCGCTCACGGTGATCCTCATTACAGACCATGCGTCCCTCGCGGCTGACCTCACGAAAAGGGTTGAAGTATACCTGGAGCCCTTCGAAATCGACAGCGATGTGATTGTTCTTCGCGGCAAGGAAGAAAAAGAAATTATCAAGTTCATCCAGGAAGGGGCCGTGGAACTGATGCTGATGGGGGCGTACGGCACGAGCAGGTTCAAGGAACTCCTGCTGGGCAGCACGACGTCCTACGTCATCAGAAACAGCACGATCCCGGTTTTATTGACGCGATAGCTTCCCTACAGGCTTCCTCTCCCACGAATGGGGAGGATGGGCGGTGAGGGGGGATGACCTCCTCATTTCATCTCAAGTTTTCCGATCGTCCCCCTCAGTTCCTCCAGTACATCGTAGCGCGTCAAATCGTAATAGACGGGTGTAATGGAGATCAGGCCTTGACTCAGGGCGAGGGCGTCGGTGCCTTCCTGGTCCGCCTCGGAAAGTTTTGTCTCTCCTGCCAGCCAGTAATAAACGTTTTCCCTGGGATCCACTCGCTTTTCGAAGCTCTCCGTGAAACGGGTTGTTCCCTGCCGGGTGACAACGACGCCTTTGATGTCTTTCTCGGGGAGAGCCGGGACGTTGATATTGAGAGGAATGTGTCTGCTCGGGTAATGGTTCAGCATGAAGAGAGCCATCCGCCGGGCGAACTTCGCAGCGAAACTGAAATCGGCGTCTGCTCGCGTATCCAGAGACACAGCCATGGAGGGTATGCCCAGGATGGCCCCCTCCGTCGCGGCCGACACCGTTCCGGAATAAATCACGTTAATCCCGACGTTGGCGCCCCGGTTGATACCGGACACAACGAGATCCACCCGCTGCTGGGAGAGCTCTTTGATTCCGATCTTGACACAGTCCGCGGGGGTGCCCGCTATGGCGTAGCCCAGAAATTGGCCATTTTTACGGGCCGCCCGCACCATCAGGGGGCGGGACATGGTGATGGCATGGCCCACGGCACTCTGCTCGATCTCCGGCGCGACGATCAGGCATTCCGCCACCTGCGAAAGTTCCTGGTAAAGGGCACTCAGACCCTTCGCATAGATTCCGTCATCGTTGGTCAAAAGAAATCTCATGATGTCCCTCGTTTCTGCTTTACGATAAATACCCTTCGCATTCTGTCTGTCCTTTCATCTTCTGATGGAATGCGTCGGCCTTTTACATGCCACGAAGATCTCCATCGGTCAAGCCCGATGAAGAGGAGGCGTTCCTTCCCCGGGAATGCCCGGCGATCATAAAAAAGCCCGGAAACGTTTTCAACGTTTCCGGGCCTGCCCTGATCCGTGATGATCTATTTGCCTTCTTCGAATTCCGCGTCGACGACGTCTTCGTCTTTCTTCCCCCCTGCGGCTTCCGCTTTCTGGGAGGGGCCTGCCTGAGGACCGGCCTGCTGCTGGGCCGTCTTGGCGTACATCGCTTCCGCGAGTTTGTGAGACGCCTGCGTCAATTCATCCTGGGCTGAGCGGATGGCGTTGACATCGTCTCCGCCCAGGGCCGTCTTGACCCGGCCGATGGCCGCTTCGATCTTCGCCTTATCAGAGGCATCTATCTTGTCACCGAATTCCTTGACGTTCTTTTCGACGCTGTAGACGAAAGAGTCAGCCTGGTTTCTCGCCTCGACGAGTTCACGCTTTCGCTTGTCGTCTTCCACGTGCGACTCGGCTTCACGGACCAGCTTGTCGATTTCGTCTTTCGACAGGCCGCTCGACGCCGTGATCCGGATGCTCTGTTCCTTGCCGGTGCCGAGATCTTTTGCAGACACATGCACGATGCCGTTGGCATCGATGTCGAAGGTGACCTCAACCTGGGGGATGCCCCTCGGTGCCGGCGGGATGCCGACAAGTTCAAAGCGCCCCAGGGTTTTGCTGTCGGCCGCCATCGCGCGTTCTCCTTGGAGGACATGGATGCTCACTGCCGGCTGGTTGTCCGCTGCCGTGGAGAAAATCTGGCTCTTTCGCGTCGGGATGGTTGTGTTCTTTTCAATCAGCTTCGTGAGAACACCACCCAGCGTCTCGATGCCGAGGGACAGGGGGGTCACATCCAGGAGGAGGACGTCTTTCACCTCTCCGGCCAGCACCCCGGCCTGGATCGCGGCACCGACGGCCACCACCTCGTCGGGATTGACGCCCTTATGGGGTTCCTTGCCGAAAATTTCCTTGACCTTTTGTACCACGCGAGGCACCCGAGTCATCCCCCCGACAAGGATCACTTCGTCGATGTCCTTCGGTGACAGGCCTGCATCCTTCAGGGCTGTCCTGCAGGGCGGTTCAAGCTTCGCGATGAGCTCTTCCACGAGGGCCTCGAGCTTCGCCCGCGTGATCTTCATGAGAAGATGTTTGGGACCGGACGCGTCGGCCGTGATGAAGGGGAGGTTGATATCCGTCTCCATGGCGGTCGAGAGTTCCATCTTGGCCTTTTCTGCGGCCTCCTTGATTCTCTGGAGAGCCATGCGGTCCTTGCGAAGATCGATCCCCTGATCTTTTTTGAACTCGTCACAGATAAAATCCATCAGTCGCTGGTCGAAGTCTTCTCCGCCGAGGTGTGTGTCGCCGTTGGTGGCCTTGACTTCAAAAACACCGTCACCCAGTTCGAGGATCGAGATGTCGAAGGTACCGCCGCCCAGGTCGAAAACGGCAATTTTCTCGTCCTTTTTCTTGTCCAGACCATAGGACAGGGCAGCCGCGGTGGGCTCGTTGATAATTCGAAGAACGTTCAATCCGGCGATTTTCCCCGCATCCTTTGTGGCCTGCCTCTGGGAGTCGTCGAAGTAGGCGGGAACGGTGATGACCGCATCATTGACCTTCTCCCCCAGGTAATCCTCAGCCGTCTGCTTCATCTTCATCAGGATGAAGGCGGAAATTTCCGAGGGACTGTGTTTCCTTCCCCGGACTTCTACGTGGGCATCTCCGTTGGGAGCCTCGACGATCCTGTAGGCAACGATTCCCTTGTCATACTGCGCTTCCCTGGAGCTGAATTTTCTTCCGATCAGCCGCTTGACGGCATAGACAGTGTTCTCGGGATTGGTGATGGCCTGTCGCTTGGCTGCCTGACCCACCAGCCGTTCGCCTTTGTCCGTGAAGGCGACCATGGACGGTGTCGTCCTGCTCCCTTCCTGATTAGTGATGACGACGGGATCACCACCCTCCATGATGGCCACGCAGGAGTTTGTCGTGCCCAAATCAATGCCGATAACTTTACCCATGGTGTTGAAACCTCCTTTGAAACATCATCCCCGGTCTTCCGCTTCCGCATTTTTGATGACGCGTTTGGAGACCGATACTTTTGCAGGTTTCAGAAGCCTGCCGTTTAAGAGATAACCTGTCTCGAATTCTTCGACGACCTTGTTGTCTTCGAAATCCTCACTTTCGATCATCATGACCGCCTGGTGGAGATTGGGGTCGAAATCCTTTCCCCGGGCTTCGATTTTCTCCACACCGTGCTTCTGCAGGCAAGCCATGAACTGGGCTTCGATGAGTTTCAGGCCGTCAATGAAGGCCTGCACTTCAGCGGATACATCATTCGCCTGTTTCAAGGCCCTGTCCAGGCTGTCCAGGAGGGGCATGAGATCCTTGATGAGTTTTTCATTTCCATACTTGACGAGGTCCGCATGCTCCCGGGCCATTCTTTTCTTGTAATTTTCCAGGTCCGCGGCGGCACGCAGATACTTGTCGTAATGGGCGGCAGACTCCTTCTCTTTTTCTTCGAGCTTCTTGAGGACCTCCTGGTCTTTTACTTCGGGGGTCTCTTCCATTTCGTATGCCGGTTCCCCGCCCTCGCTTCCCGGCTCCGGCTTGTGCAATTTCTCGGGATGTTCGTGAGGGTGGCCTTTTCCGCCCTTCTCTTTCGATTTGACCATTCTGTCTATCCTGTCAACCCCTCCCCATGAAAGGGCATCCCCCCGGTGCCGGGTTCTATCGCGTGTCCGGTTTTTGGAAGAGCTTATAATCAACGAGCTGGCATATCACGTGCCCCAGCGTGATGTGGACTTCCTGAATCCGTGGAACCGAATTCGACGGCACGTTCAGGCAATAGTCAACCACCTGTGCGACCTGACCCCCATCGCGTCCCGTCAGGCCGATGGTGATGAGCTCCATTTTTTTTGCGGTCTCCAGCCCCCGGAGGACATTGGGTGATACACCGCTTGTGCTCATCCCGATCGCGACATCTCCTGCTTGTCCGATGGCCCGGATCTGTTTTGCGAAGATCTGAGCGAAGTCGTAATCGTTGCCAATACTTGTGATGATGGACGTGTCCGTTGTCAGGGCGATCGCCGGTAAGGGCGGGCGCTCGATCGTGAAGCGATTGACAAACTCGGCAGCCAGGTGCTGAGCATCGGCTGCGCTGCCGCCATTGCCGAAAAGGAGGATCTTGTTTCCCTTTTTAAGCGACGCCGTAATGACATTGACGACTTTGACGATCTGCCCGAGGCTGTCCTTGAGAAACTGATCCT
This sequence comes from Deltaproteobacteria bacterium, assembly GCA_026388445.1. Taxonomy (GTDB): domain Bacteria; phylum Desulfobacterota; class Syntrophia; order Syntrophales; family UBA2192; genus JAPLJU01. The sequence continues at coordinate 3,527 of JAPLJU010000185.1, read as the reverse complement.
TGAGCTCAGCGCTTTCCTGAAACGCCTTTTGTATTATTTCTTCAATTTTTTCCATAAATTGTGATGGAATTCCCCGGGTTTTTTATACCAACCCTAGTATAATGACGAAAGAAGGGATGTCAAGGGAACGGGACGGCAGGCTCATTTTCCTCCAAGGTCCCGGCTGAACAGGGTTTCAAGGGTCGCCCAAGGTGTGCCGGACTCAGAAACGCAGGGGGATTTTACGGGTGTCCCTCAACTCTGCAATCTTCCCCCTGTTGAGTCGCGAGACGTGGGTGAAATACCCGCTGATTCTCGTGATCCCCTCAACCAGGGTTGATCCGCAGGCGGGGCAGGACGCCGTCAATCCCTTGAAGGTCTTGCCGCAGGGAGCACAGAAGGAGAAGTGGGGGGAAAAAGAGACGGCGTCGCTCCTCGTTTCACTGAAAATCTTCTTCACGAAACCGGCCAGCTCCTCTTTTGAGGGGCTGGGATCGCCGATCCACAGCTGCGTGACGGCATGGCCGTCGATCCAGGGGTGAAATTGCCCCTCCTGCCTCACCCGTTCGAAGGGATCCAGGGCGGTGGCGATGTTGAAAAAGCTTGAATTGTTGTAGTAGATCTCCCCTTTCGAGATGTCGCCTTTGACGAAATGGCCTGAGGCCGGGGAGAAATATTTAAGATCGAGTCTTGCGAAGCGATAAGAGGTGCTTTCTGCCGGTGTCTGCTCGAGGATGAATCTGATACCGTAATGCTTGCCGAGTTTTTCCGCTTCCTCTTTCATGTGTCTGATGATCTTGAGCCCCATCTTTTGAGCCTCCCGGGATTCGTGGAGCTGGACGCCCTTGAGGATCTGGACCAGTTCGTTCAAACCGACCATGCCGATGAGGAACGTGGCACGATCCATCCGGAGGTAAGGAACCCCGTCACGCGTCATGGTGAGGATCGAAAGAGGACCGCTGTCGCCATAGGAGAGAAGCCGCTCGATGAAGACCTTCTTCTGCAGGTGTGCCCTGGCGGCCATCTCCAGGGATTCAGACAGCAGAGCGAAAAGACGCGCCTCGTTGCCGTCGGCCCTGTAGCCCAGTCTCGGCAGGTTCAGCGACACATTCTGAATGGTGGCATATCGCATCCGCTCGGGATCTTTGATATCCTCCGCGATCTCCCGGTCCGATGTCAGGTTCGCACGGAAACATCCGGGGATTTTAAGCGACGGCCCCCTGTCAAAAAGAAAATAGGGATTTCCCTTCTCGAGGGCGGTCTCGCACGCCAGGCCCAGAAATTCCCTGTGGTCCTGGCTTTTGAAGAAGGCGTCGGTGATATGAAGAAAGGGTTTGGGAAAGAAAAAGGGTCTCCCCACGGCGTCCCCCTGCCTGTAATTCTCGAAGATCGCCTGTAGAAAACGCCGGGCTTCTTTGACGTAATCACCGTATGCTTTCCCCGTGGGTCTGCCGTCAGGACCCACGGCCGGAAGACCTCCGAGGTGGCCGGGCATGTCCCAGTAAAGCCCGATCTCCGTGAAGATCGCCTGCCCGCCCCTGGCCACGGCGAGCTGTGAGAATTCGTAGAGGAGCATCTGGGCTAGCTGTTCGACTTCCCGGTTACTCAGGCCCTTCAGGTAGGGGGCAAAGGACACGTTGACGGCCTCCCACCCGATGGAGCCCGCAAAATATCCCTGAAGGGATGCGCTCCATCGCACCAGGTGCGCGAGGAGGACCTCGGCATGCCTGGCGGGCCTGGAGATGGAAAAGGAATCGGGGAGACAGAGGCCGTATTTTTTGATGAACTCGATGGACTGGAAAGAGCTGTAAGCCCGGTCAATGTAGCCCAATCCATGAAGGTGGATGTCCCCGCGGATATGGGCATCGGCAACCTCCTGTGAAAAAACACTGTGAAGGGCGTATTCCTTCTTGATCCCCTCTGCCAGGATCAGGTTCGTCCCCTCGGGTCCGTGCGGCAGGTTGGCATTCTCTTTGTTCTGATGAAGCATGAGCTGTCCCACGTCGAAGAGGGGAAAGCCGAGACGGGTATGCATCCGGCGGGCCTGCTCAAGCCCCCGCTCGACGAGCTTCGCATCGACCAGTTCTCGCACCAGGGGGGTGGTCAGGATCCTGATCCCCGAGGAGAGAATCTGAGTCTCCACTTCCCGGCTGATCTCTTCGGCGGTGGCGGTGTCGACGTCCGTTTCGAGGATCAGGGCATCAACAATTCTCCGACGGTCCCAGCCGACGAGTTCCTCGCTCGAGGTCCGTATAAACAGGGTGATGTCTGTGGTTTCTTTCATGGGCCTGCGGGGGTCTGCAAACAAAATATCCCTGTCCTGGTTTTCAACGGGACAGGGATACATTCTTAAAGGAAATCGTTTAAATTTTCAAAAGAATTGTGGCGGCAAAATACCGGCATGACTTGTCAATTTGTTTTTTGGGGACGCCGAAGGCCGAGGGCCCGCGGATTTTCAAATGTTTGTCTTTGATATTTCACCGAAGCCGCTCAGGGTTTTTTCCGCCGCGGCTGCGATTTCTTCATCGTGGTCGTGGCTGAGGGCAAAGACGCGGAAGTGAACAACCCGCGCAGGGATGTAGCGGTAAAGATCTCGCAGGGGTTCCGGGGACGTCACGGCGGTGGATGGATTGAAGATATTCACGCGTTTCTCGCCCTCCACCATGGGGTTGATGGGCCTCGGGTCCTGCGTGGCGAGATCGACCCTGAAATCGATTTTCTTTAAATGCCGCGGAAGGTGTCTTTTGATCTGGCCCTCATAGTCACCGGCCGATGAAAAGCGGGTGCCCCGGTGGATCTGATCGATGGAAAGGTCGGCCGAAAAGGCCATCTTCCATTTGACTTCCCGGCTGTGCAATTTATCCCACTCCCGTCCCAGTCTTCTCTTCCGGGCGTTGCGATCCTGCAGCCATCGCCTCACCTCCCGAAAGAGAGTCCATTCATCAAGTTCGAGGTATCGGTCCAGCCTGACCGAGGGATCATAGGGGAAAAGGATATTCATGGTATCCCGGAAGATTTCCTGCAGGTGGAGGTCAAGGGCCCTCGTGGTTCTGTGGTAGTAGACGTTCGAGTAGAGATGAAGTCTCGCGTTCAGGAAGCGGCTGAGGGCGGAGGTCCCCGCCTGGTGAAGGGTGAGGCCCTCTTTCGTGAAGAAGGTGTAAAAACGAAGTCTCGTGATATCCACGATGTCGAGGGAAAAGCCCGTCATGTAGGCATCGCGCTGGACGTAGTCCAGATTGTCGACGGTGTAAATGCCGGAAAAGAGCTGTCTCAGAAGCTGGAGCCACCGGGGCCGCTTCTGACCCCTTCCGTTGGGCATTTTGATCAAAAAAGCGATCTGCTCTGGATCGAGGCGCTCCCCTTTTTCGAAGGAGCCGGAGGGGCTTCGTCGAATGTCCCGGATCAGATTACCGAGCTCTTTCCTGATGATGGTCTGACCCAGAATTTCATGGGTGAGCCCGAACTGGTCGAGGAAGTGATCATCGAAGAAATGCCCGAAGGGACCGTGGCCCACGTCATGAAGAAGACCCGCCACTCTGAGGATCTCT
>JAPLJU010000199.1 GCA_026388445.1 Deltaproteobacteria bacterium | reverse complement strand
AACCTCGACGAGTTCATCGGGGCGTACCTCCAGTCGAGCGCCGGACGAGAGGGTGAGTGACATGCGTCGGACCATCGCACCGACAAGCCTGTGTCTGGCCCTGGCGCTGCTCGTCGGCCTTGGCGCGGCCCACGCGGCGCGCGCGACCGACCCGCTGACGACCGAGGGCGTCGTCCAGGCGGAGACCTCGCTGGGCGACCTCGTGGCCGATGCCGTCCAGGAGGCGGGCTCGGCGCAGGCCGCGCTCGTGAATGCGACCCAGTTCAAACCGGGCACGATTCCCGCCGGGAAGGTCGTCGCCGGCGACATCTCGGGCCTGCTCATCAACCCCGGCCGCCCGTGGGTCGTGTCCAAGGTCACGGGCGAATGTCTGAAGGCCGCGCTTGAGCGCTCGCTGTCGCGCGTCCCGGCGGAAAGCGCCCACTTCCTGCAGGTCGCCGGGCTCAAGGTCACCTACGACCCGAACGCGGCGCCCGGCACGCGGGTCACGGCCTTGCGCATCGGCGGGCAGCCCGTTCAGGACAAGACGGAGTACCGGATCGCGATGCCGGAGGACCTTGCCAAGGGCGGGTCGGGCTACTTCACGATTCCCTGCTTCAACAAGGACACCATCCAGCCCGGAGCGACCGGTACGCTGGCGGAGGCGATCGCCGCCTACGTCGAGGCGCACGCGACGCTCAGCTACGGCACGCTGGATCGCATCGTGACCGCCAAGCTTTAGGGGACCCGGGGTGGGTGTGGCCGTCCTGATCGCCCAGCGGAAGGGATTCCGGGCCGCCATCCCTTACGGCCCCTTTCTTTCCGCCGCCGCCGTGGCTTATCTTTTCTGGGGGGAACTCTTCATGACCTTTATCCTAATGGGCAGTTCCGCCTATTAAAGAAGCCTGCCCGGAATTTCTCGTAGAATCTTCAAATCCTTCTTTTTCCCTCAAGAATTTCCGGATAAATCCGATATTACTCTCGAGAAAAGATTGTCACCGAAATTTATACAAATAACTGATATTATTACGATAAATTTCATCATCAAGGCCCGATAAGGGCAAACCACTTGAAAGGGTGGGGCGCAAAGCCACTGACCTAAGTCCGCCTAAGGTGGATAAGGTGGCAGGGTTGCCGGGCGAGCATGGCACCTCTCATCGAGAGCGATGGATGTGCTTCGCACGCCCATGGAAGCTTCGGAGGTGCTCTGGTGCTGCTATTTCGTCTCTCTCGGGTGCTCAAGTTGATCCTCTCTTCCACCTCCCTGTTTCTGACATTCCCTGCCGCCTTGTTCATATAAAAGTGAAAACTCACCCCTCTATGACCCTGTCCGGGCATCATGGAGGTCGCCACAACCCCGGGGAGGGGCAGCCAGGGCTGATTGGACGGCATAGTTCTTGCTCCGATTTTCATTCCGGGGTGAGGTTTGCTCCGCAGCGATTTATTCTGTGTTGTGATGGGTATGGAGAGATTGAGACCAGGAAACAGGAAGGGCTTTTCGCTCGTAGAGCTCATGGTGACCCTTGCTCTTTTCTCCATCCTCTGTCTCGTGGCCATCCCCGCGTTTATGAGATTCGCTGAAAACGGCAACCTGAAGGCCGCGACGCGCGACATTACGACGGATATCTTCACCATGAAGCAAACAGCCCTTACCCGCAGCGCCCCGTGCCAGATCACCTTCAATGCCGGGGCCAACAGCTTTACCCTGACCACACCAGATGGAAATCAGGTGAAGACGCTTGCGTCCTTCAGCCAGGACATCGTCATCACGGAAGCCAATTTCGGGGGTGGGCCGACCATGACATTCCAGCAGAGGGGCACCGCGACCATGGGGAGGATCAGGCTTCAGAACAGTCGGGGCTCGGAAGCGACGATAACGGTTAACATCACGGGAAGAACCTATGCTGAGTTCACTATGCAATAAGAGGGGGATTACCCTGATAGAGCTCATGATCGCCGCACTCATCACGGCCGTGGGCATCATGGCTCTTCTTTCCATGCACCCGACGGCCTGGAGGGCTACGGGCAGGTCGGATCTCATGGGGAGAGCCGCGGGTATCCTTAACGAGGAACTTGAAACCAATGAAATGTTGATCATGAACCCCTGCAACCCGATTCCCGCCCCCACGACCCGCCCCGTTTGGACCAGCGGCGCGGTGGCCGCGCAGCCGGGGGATTTCACCTACCAGGTAGAGACCACCCCTACGGTTAACCCGGACGGCTCCTGTCTGGTCACGGTGCGGGTGACCTGGCCCGGGAACGATAATGGAATTGCCGACAGCATTCTCGTCACGATGCAGGAGCGATACCGGTTTCCCCAGGGCTGCGCTTCTGTTCGATGAAAAGGTTAGGTAGTCGTGCCTATGAGAAATGAAAAAGGGTTTACGCTCGTGGAACTCCTGGCCACGATTGGCGCGGGCATTATCATGCTGGCCGCCATATACACGGCCGTGACGTTCGGTTACCGCTCTTCCGTTGCCGTGGAGCGCAAGGTCACAGCGGTCGAGGATGCACGCGCCGCCCTGGAACTCATGGCCGCGGAAATACGGATGGCCTCCTATAACCCGATGTTCGCGATTAACATGTGGCGGAACCCCGTGGTGTGCGATGCTCAGTCACCGAACCAGGTGTACCGGGGCATTCAAACCGCCACCGCAAATGGCATCGTGGTCCAGATGGACATCAGTGAAAACACCACTATTGGTGACAACCCCAACGAAATCATCCAGTATACCTACGATGTGGCGAATGAACGCATCACCAGGAGCACGAACTGCGGTCCCGCCGAACCCTTCCTGGGGGCCACCGCCGCCAGTGGGAACCCGCGAACGGTCCTGGTGAGAAACGCCGCAGCGGGAATACCCGTTTTCAGATATTTCAACGGCACCGGCACGGAGATTATTCCGGCTGCGAGTTTTCCGGCACGCATCCCCGACATCCGGAGGATCGACATCACGCTGGTGGTCGATACGGAGTTTACGGACCCGAATACGAACCAGAGAAGACGGATGATCTACTCGACCAGTGTCATTCCGAGGAATCATGCGCCTGTATTTTGAGAACACCTTTTTCCCGGGAGGCCTATGAAAATGAATTCTCAGCGGGGCATTGCCCTGATCGTGGCGCTTCTGGCAAATGTGATCCTGCTTGCGGTGGGGGTTCTTGCCATCCATCTCTCCACCCGGGACATCCGGGCGAGCTTTGCCGTCGTCGGGGATAAGAAAGCCCTTGCCGCGGCAGAAGCCGGGATTCATCAGTTGGCCATTAACTTCGACCCCCAAACACTTGCTTCCCAGTCGAGGCCCACCACCGCTTACGGCGTGGACCCCGCTACGCGATACACGATTTCCCAGCCCACGCAGCCCACGACAGGCCCGGCCGTCATCCCGATGTCGGGCTACTCCATCGGGGGCGGTCAGCAGTGGGGCCAGGAGAGATTTCTTGCCAGTGTAAGGGGGGAGAATACCGCCTACAACAGTCAAGTTAATATCAACGTGGGCCTGGGATTCGGTCCCATCGAGATGACCACCATGTCCAGGTAGGAGGAAATAGCATCATGGTTAAACGGAAAACCATTCTCGTTACTCTTCTTCTCGCACTGATTTTCTGTCCCTCCGTCCGTGCCGATGAAACAGCCCTCTTCACCACCGTCGCTCCCGACGCCCTCATCGTGCTCGACCTGTCGGGAAGCATGGACATGACGCCCGCGGGGAGGGGCGGTTACATCGCGTCCACCCAGTCTTGCGGCTACGACGTCGCCTATTATCCGGATTCCGGTACGGGGCACACCAAATACTGTGATACCTACGATATTTCGCCGATACCCCACTGGGGTGACGCGAACTGCACCGGGCCTTATTACAAGACCTCCGGGACCGGCCACACGACCGACTGCAGCCGTCTTGCCATCGCCAAGCGGGCCCTCTTCGATGTCATCGATGACAACGACAGCAACACGATCACGAAGGACGATGAAACGAGTCTCAACGTGCGCCTCGGCTACATGCGCTTTTACAACTGCTACTCGAACGACACCGGCGGAAGTTACTCGAGCGGCTGCAACAGCCTCATAAAGCCAATCGGAACAAAATTCAGTTACATCTACTGCAACAATGCGACGAGCTGTACTGCGACGAGTTCCGTCTCGGGGAGCATCAGCGGCGAAGCGGCAGTCGGCGGCACACCTCTGGCCACGGCCCTTCACGAGGCGAAGCTCTACTACGACGTTCAGAAGGCGGCCGATAGCGCCAGGGCCTGCCGACAGAAGTTCGTAATCCTCATCACCGACGGTGCAGACACCTTCGCCTGTGGCGGCAGCGGAACGGACGAGCAGACAGACCAGTACAAGAGGCGACGGGAGTCGGTGCTCAAGGCGAAGGCCCTCGCCGATGCCGGTTACAAGGTCTTCGTCGTGGGTTTCGGCGGTGCCATGCCCCACTGGGACAGAAACACGCTGAACTGGATGGCCTACTTCGGCGACACCGACAACCCCCTGGTGGCCAATTCAGGCGACACAAACGCTTACAACCCGGCGGCCGTGGCCTCCTGCGCGGCCTCCCCGACATGCACGCATGTTGTATCGCCGGATGAAAGCCACTCCTATGCCTGTGTAACCCACGATACGGATCCGACGCCTTTGCATGATCCTGGTGAGACAAATCTCTCGGGTTACGCTTTCTTCGCCTCCTCCTCCAGCGAACTCAAGGAAGCCCTCTTAAGGGCGATCGATGTCATCCGTGAGGCCACCTATTCCTTCTCGCAGGCCTCTGTTGCCTCCTCGAGGCTCATGGACGAAAACTACCTCTACGAAGGCTCCTTC
>JAPLJU010000023.1 GCA_026388445.1 Deltaproteobacteria bacterium | reverse complement strand
GGTCTGTACTGCCCGTCCGTGCCGATCATCTCCCCCACCCTGAAGCCCGTCAGTTCCTCGCAGGCCCGGTTCCACAGGATGATCCGGTGGTTCCGGTCGATGACAAAGATCGGGATGGGCGAACCTTCCAAGATACTCTCCACCGAAAGCATCGTGTCTTTGAAAACTTTTTTCTTTGAGCCTCCGGCTCTCGCTCCGGTCACGAATTGTCTTCCTCTTCGCCTTTTTTCCGCCTGATCCTTCGCTCTTCAATGGCGCAGACCACATAGACCGCTATGGCTGATCCCAGAGAAATGATCAGCTTGTAGAGTCCGCTTTGGATCCCAAGAACCTTGTCACAGATGAGCCACATGACAAGATAGGTTACAGCAGTCAACAGCTCCTGCATACCCAGACTCCTTGAATGGCAGGGGTTAACCCGACCTTTTTATCCCAATTATGGTTTCCTGAAGACCTATAGCTTTCTCATACAAATATTTCAATGAAAAACAATTCTTACAACTATTCGCTTTGTCCTCAGGGCGAAATACAATCTCCGGGGTAAAGATCGTATCATAAATGGCGTTAAAAAACTTAAGATTTCTGAGGTGATACCCATTTTAAAGCCCTGGATCGGTATTCCATATGCACTTTTTTGCGGTCAAATATCCAGAACTCTTATTAGACGATTCGTTAAATTACAACTGCAAATTGAAAGAAACGTTAAATCAAATAGGCCTTACGGCAACGCACTGCATACGGGACAATCTAGCGATAAAGCATATTTTTTGATAGTTTACAGTGATGAACTTCCATTGAAAATCCGTGGCATATCGATTGCAGCGACCGTTGCGGTTTTGCAAATATTTCCCTTTTATTTGGTAAGCATTTATGCTACCAAGGAGGGCACCGATTTTCAATAATGATTGAAAGGAGAAGGAAAATGTTAAAGAAATTAGTTACTAAGCTCTTAACCGTACTTACAACAATGTCCGTGGCGGTGCTGACGTCCCCGATGGTATGCGCGGCGCAAGCTCTCCCTAAGGGTGAGACCTCCGATAAGGTGATCTTCGCTGTCGGCGGGATGATCGCTGCAGGGCTGAGTGTTGGTCTCGGTGCATTTGGTGCGGGTCTCGGAATCGGAACAGCCGCCAACGGCGCCTGCGTGGCCGTCGGCAGAAACCCCGGCGTGCAAGGCAAGATCATGACAACGATGCTGGTCGGCATGGCAATGGCGGAGTCCTGCGTTATCTACGCTCTGGTTATCTCCCTTGTTATTCTTTATGCGAACCCCTTTACCGCCCTCATCACGGGCTAAAACACTCGCAAAAAAAATAACACAATGAGGGGGAAAAAATGACCGAAAAGAAACAAGATAAGCAGTTCTTCTCTGTAGGAAGGGTTTTCTTCCTGCTTATCGTCATTCCCCTATCGTTAGTGGCTTTTCTCATTGCCAATGGCATCTTCAAAGTGGGGGAAACAGCGAGAGAACGTGCCGTAAGCGTTCTGGACCAAAAATCCCAGGAGGAAATCAAGATCCGTGCGATCAATACGGCAGATGAGGTAGCGAGCTTCCTGAAAGAAAGGGAAAATGACATTCTCGTCGCAACTGTCCTGCCGGCAACAGAATCAGCGTATAAAACCTTCGCAATGAAAACCAAGGGCGTCTGGGTCAAGAAAGACAACAAGATCCAGCAAATCGACATGCCTCTGTATGTCGAAATGGCCCTGGTGGACAAATCGGGAAACGAGCTGATCAAGATCCGAAACGGGGAGGTTGCTCCGAAGGCCAAGCTCGTGAACGTGAGCAATCCTGCGAATACCCTGTATAAGTCCGAAGACTACTTTTCCAAGACCATCGCCCTGAACAAGGCAGAGGTCTATGTCTCCCGTGTCACCGGCTGGTACGTGAGCAAGCCCGACTTCGAAAAAGGAAAGCGATATAGCGGTATTGTCCGATTTGCAACGCCGGTCTTCGACAAGAGCGGTGTATCGGGTATTGTGGTCATGGCCCTTGATATGCGGCATCTGGCAGCCTATACGGACCATATCGTCCCGACCCAGTCCGAGCGGGTTTTCGAGGCCGATGCGGCAACGGGCAACTATGCCTACATGGTGGATAATCAGGGATTCGTCGTTTCCCACCCCAATGACTACCACATTGAGGGGCTGTACCCGAGCGGCAGGCCCGTTCCGCCTCTGACGAAGGAGACGGCCGATGCGCAGATCAAGAGGGGTGAAGAGGTCCTGAACCTCAATCTCCTTGCCTTCATGGATCCCAAGCTCCCGGCGATCACCGCGGATGCGGCGGCCGGAAAAATGGGGCTTATGTCCTATACCTTTGCCGGCCATACGAAGTTCGTGGCCTACGCCCCGATCAAATACTTCTCCAGGAATTATCCCAAGCCTGCCGGCTTCGGCTGGATCGGGATGGGCGTGGACGTCGGAAAGTTTAACGAGATGGTCGTGGCCGCATCCAAGAAGATCGATCAGGAAGTGAAGTCCTGGACGACGGCGATTGTCGTCATCATCATCGCTTCCATGATCCTTCTCTTCGGTATTGCGGCGCTCCTTGCCAGAGGGATTTCCAGGTCGATCGAAAAGGAGGTACCCGAGGGAGCCGTCCCCTTAGAACACTACGACGAGGATGAGGACGAGGAGGATAAATAAGACAAGCCCGACCATACAGGCTCGCAAGGGGGGCTGCGGCAGTCTGCTGCGGCCCCTTTTTTGCCCTCGGCGCGCCGACCCGGCAGTAGGGGCCCTGTGCGATCACAGCAGGAAATATCTCAAAGTTTTCATTGACAAATTGCTTTTTAATTGTATCCTTACAGACTTTGACATTGCCCGTTGAAGACTTATATTAACGCCAGCTGTACATGTCGATGAGAAGGAACTGGCCTAAACCCCTTTAATTTCAATAAAATGGATGGTGCCATGACTCTGAAACAGAAAATAGACGCGGAAATGGTTGCGGCAGCGAAGGCGAAGGACAAGATCAAACTATCTGCGATCCGGATGATCAAAACGGCGTTGCACAACAAGGAAATCGACGCGAAGAGAGAACTGAATGAAGCGGAGATTATTCAGGTTTTGTCCTCCGTCGCCAAGCAGCGCAAGGAGTCCATTGAGCAATTCAGGTTGGGTGGCCGGTTGGACCTGGTGGAGAACGAGGAGGCGGAGCTCAGAACCGTCCAGTCCTTCATGCCCCAGCAGATGTCCGCTGCAGAAATCGAGGCGGAGGTTGCCAAGGCCATCGGCGAGGCAGGCGCCACCAGCGTGAAAGACATGGGGAAGGTCATGAAGGTCCTGATGCCCCGGATTACGGGAAAGACTGACGGGAAGATGGTGAGCGACATGGTCAAGGCCAAGTTGTCATCCTGAACCATTACGCCGCGATGATTGCAAAATCCGAAAAGATATGCCCGTCTCCTTGATCAAGAACCTCTGCTGTATCCCATAACCCCTTGAGCACTTCCGCGGTTCCTGGACTTGCGCATCCGATTCCTCATCGACAAGGGTTCATTTCTATCCTTAAAAGGAAAAGGTCTTGAAGGGTTCTATCCCCGAAAGCAAAATTGAAGAAATAAGACAAAGAGCGGATATTGTCGGACTGATATCGGAATATGTGGCCCTGAAGAAGGCAGGCAGGAATCATGTTGGCTCCTGCCCCTTTCACAAGGAAAAGACCCCTTCTTTTACTGTCAATTCCGAGAAACAAATTTTTTACTGTTTCGGATGCGGTCAGGGAGGCAATGTATACGCCTTCCTGATGAAGATCAATAACATGAGCTTCCCCGAGGCTGTAAGGCACCTGGCGGTCAAGCTGGGCATCACGCTTCCCAGAACCTTTTCCGACGAAGAGGAAAAACGTCGGTCCGGCCTGAAACAGGAACTATACCGGGTCAACACTGTGGCGAGAGACTATTTCGCCCGTCAGCTCTTTTCCGACGGAGGGAAAAACGGCCGGGAATACCTCCGGAAGAGAGAGATCCGGGAGGAGGTGGTCCGGGAGTTCAAGCTCGGTTATGCCCCACCGGCCTGGCGGTATCTCCGTGACTTTTTCCAGAGGCAGGGTACGGCTCTTTCGCTTGTCGAGAAATCGGGCCTCATCATTTCCAAGGAGAAGGGCGACTATTATGACCGGTTCAGGGGGCGGCTGATCTTCCCTATCGAGGATATACAGGGAAACGTGGTTGCCTTTGGCGGGAGGATCATCGGCGAGGGGGAACCGAAATACCTCAATTCACCCGAATCACCCGTTTACATCAAGGGGAACAACCTCTATGGCCTGAGTCGAAGCCGCGATGATATCCGAAAGGCCGACGGCGTCATTGTCGTGGAAGGTTACTTTGATTTTCTCTCCCTCTGGAATGCAGGAATCCGAAATGTCGTTGCGACGCTGGGAACGTCACTGACGACCCATCACGCCGATCTGATCAAGCGGTACACGAAAAACGTCTTCACGCTTTTCGATCCCGATCAGGGGGGGAAAAAAGCCCTGGAGCGAAGCATCAGCCTCTTTCTCGGCAGAAACATGCACGCCAGGGTTGTCGTTCTGCCCGAAGGCCGGGATCCGGACGCCTTTGTCAGATCCTCGGGCCGGAAGGCCCTGGAGGATGTATTGTCCGCCGCCCAATCGGCCGTCGATTATTACATCGACGAAATGATCGGCATCAAGACGACCCTGGAGGAGAACCTTGAATCCCTGCGGGAGGCTATCCCCTTCATGGCACAGATCGATGACCCCGTTGAGAGAAACCTGTTTATCAAGCGGGTCTCGGAGAGGCTTCAAATCGACCAGGCGCTCTTAAAAAAGGAGGTCGGCAAAGCCCTGAGCGCGGACGAGGAACCGGCCGCAAGCGGTGCTCCCCGGCAGGAGCGAGCGGCGGTGGATCTTGTGGAGCTCAGCCTCATCTACATGATGGTGGAGAAACCCACCAGGATCGACCAGGCCCGAGAGCACCGAATTCTGGATTTTTTCGCGAGCAGGGAACTGAGGGGACTCGGTCAGTCACTGGAAGCGCTCCGGCAGGCGCATAAAAAGGTCAGCGTGGCCGACTTTATAGAAGGCCTCGATAACGGCGCCACCAAGAGAAAGCTTTTGGAATATGCCTTCGCAGACAAGTACACCGACGAAAAAATCTCAGAGCGGGTTTTCGTTGATACCGTCATGAAGGTGAAAGCACGATGGTACAGAGAAAAACATAAGGAATTGAAGACGAAACTCATCCGGGCCCAGGAGCGGGGTGATGCAGAGTTGTGCAATCAACTCCTGAAAGAGAAAGAGAGGCTTTTCAATGAGCAAAAGGCGTTATAAAGAAGCAACGCACCACAGCGAGAGGAAAATAACCAAGGAAATCCAGTCCGAGGAGGTCAAGAAGCTCATTTCCCTCGGCGAAGAAAAGGGCTTTTTAACCTATGACGATGTGAACGAAATGCTCCCGTCCGAGATCGTCTCTTCGGACCAGATCGAAGAGATTTTCATGCTCTTCGGCGAGAAGAATATCGACATCATAGACACCGATAAGGGCGACAAGATCGTTCTCAAGAAAACCGTGGACGAGGTGACCGAAACGAAAGAGGCAGAAGAGGAGGAACTGCTCGCCCTGCTTCCGATCGTCAGCAAGACCGGCGACCCGGTGAAAATGTACCTCCGGGAAATGGGTCTGGTCTCTCTTCTGAATCGTGAAGAGGAAGTCGAAATCGCCAAGCGGATAGAGGAAGGTGAAAAAGAAATACAGGATGCCATTTTCAGCATTCTGTGCACGACGAAGGATATTGTCAGGATGGGGCAGGAGCTCAGGAGCGGGGACCTGCGGATCAAGACGATCGTGGACAACCTGGAAGACGAGGACGGTTTTGTGGAGGAAGATATCCACAGCGAACGGGTGTCGAAGATCATCGACAGGATTACTCAGCTGGACAGGCAAAACGAACGCGGCCGCAACAGCCTGAAGGACAAAAAACTGAGCGAGAAGCGGAAAAAAGAGATAACCGCCAAGATCGCAAAAAACACCGAGACGATCATCGGCCTCTGCAAAGAGATCAACCTCAGCAAGAAGCGCTCCAACCGGATGGTCCAGAAACTCAAGGATCTCCTGACGGAGGCCGAAAGGGCCGAGACATCGATCCACATGGTTCGGAGGCGCACCGGAGGTATCCCGATCAAAGACCTGGAGAAATATTTCGCCCAGGCCAGAAAGGGCAAGTCCGATGAAAGGATTGTCGTCCGGAAAACGGGCATCTCGATCAACAGGCTGAAGAATTACGAGGAGCGTCTGAAGGAGGCCAGAAAGATCCTCAGGCGAGCACAGGACGAAACAGGATTGCCCGTTCGGAACCTCCGGAGGATTGTCGCCATCATCGAGGAGGGTGAAAGGAAGGCAAACCAGGCGAAGCGCAAGCTGGTGGAGGCCAATCTTCGTCTTGTGGTGAGCATCGCCAAGAAATACACCAACCGGGGTCTGCAGTTCCTGGACCTGATCCAGGAAGGAAACATCGGCCTCATGAAAGCGGTGGACAAGTTCGAATACCAGCGGGGCTATAAATTCTCCACGTACGCCACCTGGTGGATCCGGCAGGCCATCACCAGGGCCATTGCCGATCAGGCCCGGACGATCCGAATCCCCGTCCACATGATCGAAACCATCAACAAGCTGATCCGGACTTCCCGTTACCTCGTGCAGGAACTCGGGCGGGAACCCTCACCGGAGGAAATTGCCACCAAGATGGAATTCCCGCTGGAGAAAGTCCGAAAAGTCCTCAAGATCGCCAAGGAACCCATCTCGCTTGAAACACCGATCGGTGAGGAAGAAGACAGTCACCTGGGGGATTTCATCGAGGACAAGAAGATCATTTCCCCCTCCGAGGCGGCCATCAGCATGGACCTGGCAGAACAGACGAGAAAGATCCTCTCCACGCTGACGCCCAGGGAGGAGAAGGTTCTCCGGATGCGTTTCGGAATTGGTGAGCGCGTGGATTTCTTTATCGAGGAATCCTTGTTCGAGCTCGATATGACGATGGAACGGGCCCGACAGATTGAGGAAAACGTCCTGAAGAAACTGCGAAGCCCCGCCCGGCGCCGGGAACTCAAAAGTGTTGCTAAATAAAAAACTTGACAAAAAAGATCAATCTATATATAATAACTTGTTTAAAGCATTGATATTTAAAGACTTTGAGCTTTTTTTACAGGGCCCATAGCTCAATTGGAAGAGCCACCGGCTCATAACCGGTAGGTCCCTGGTTCGAACCCAGGTGGGCCCACCAATTTTTTAAACCGGTCCGTCATCATGAGTCTCAAAATAACATCTGCAGCAATGGGATATTCGAGGGAAACGTCTCTCTCTTAAAAAAATGCACCCACCCGGTGCATTTTTTTTATGCCTCAATCGGATATATAGGAGGTTGCTTTGAAAAGACAGATTTCACTGCTTGTGGAACGCCAGAGACTCGACTCTGAAATCCGCAGACTCAGTTTCAAGAAAAAAGAGCTGCCGGATCAGATCTCGAGACAGGACGAAGAATTTCAGACGGTCAGTCAGGGCGTGGACGAGGTCAGTAAGGCCTTTGATGTCTCTGTCAAAGCCCACCGGGACAAGGAAAGCGAACTCAAAGACGGCCTCGATCGGCTCCGAAAAACCAAGGATCGACTCCTGGAAGTCAAGACAAACAAAGAATACCAGGCCATGCTCAAGGAAATCGAAACGGTCGAACAGAAAAACAGCGCGTTCGAAGACGAGATCCTCACTCTGCTCGAAAAAATGGACACCTTCAAAAAGGAGCTCAGGGATCGCGAGAAAAATCTGGATGAATATCGAAAGCACTACGAGGATGAAAAAAAGAAAACGGAGGAAGAACTCAGCTCCCTTGACAGGGAGATCCTCACCTGCCAGAAAGACCTGCAGGGTCTGAGTAGCGAGATCGAGCGCGATCTGGCAAAGAAATACGCGATGATCAAGAAGAGGAAAAACGGGCTGGCCGTGGTGCCGATCGTCAAAGGGGTCTGTACCGGGTGCCACCTGAACATCCCGCCCCAGCTCTATAATGAGCTTCTGAAATCGGATCAAGTCTTATCCTGTCCGTACTGCAATCGGATCATTTACTGGGACGAGAAGAATTCCAATGGCGCATAGAGCTCTTTTGCTTTACACCGATGGCGCCTGCCGTGGGAATCCCGGTGTGGGGGGTGCAGGAGCCATCCTCGTCGACCAGAAAGGACACGTCGTCTGTTCCCTGAAGAAATTTCTCGGCCTCTGCACGAACAACATCGCCGAATACAAGGCGCTCATTCTGGGCCTCGAGGCGGCTGTTGAGAGAAGACCGAAGAAACTGCACATCTTCCTCGACTCGGAACTTCTCGTCAAGCAGGTCGACGGCAGCTATCGGGTGAAGCACGAAAATCTCAAGCCCCTCATGGGAAAGGTGAGGGGCTTGCTTTCGTCCCTGGAGTTCTATACAATTCAACATATCGATCGCTCCAAAAACAAAAAGGCCGATGAACTGGCCAACGAAGCCATTGACGAGGCCTTTGAATCAGAGGGGCGATGAGTCCTCGGATCTTTGACAGCTTTTCCGCATTTTAAAAAGTGCCGGAGTAGATCAGGTGATCGCTGGCCCCGGCTTAAGGGTGCCGGAGGAAAGTCCGAGCTCCGCAGGGCAGGATGGTCGCTAACGGCGACTGGGGGTGACCCTAAGGAAAGTGCCACAGAAAACATACCGCCCCGAGCTTTTCAAGGGGTAAGGGTGAAAAGGCGAGGTAAGAGCTCACCGCTCTCCGGGCGACCGGGGAGGCACGGCAAACCCCATCCGGAGCAAGACCAAATAGGAGAACGCGAAGAGTGGCCCGCTCGAGGTTCTCGGGTAAGGTCGCTTGAGGCAACAGGCAACTGTTGTCCCAGATTAATGATCACCATCTTCCGACGGGTGACCGGAGGGAGAGACAGAACTCGGCTTACGATCTACTCTGACACTTTCAAAAATCATGGACCACAGGGGGGGCGTGATGGTCACGCCCCTCAATTGTTTAATAAGCAATATGAAAGCACGATATCTCAAACGCCTTCTCGTTCTTCCCCTGATGATCGCCTATATGACCCTGGGTCTCGGCTCCCCGTGGAGCCCTCTGCCGGGTTTCGCCTATGACGGGGACCGGACCCTGAACGACGCCGACGGTTATTTCAAGAGGGGTCTCTATCTGGAGGCCGTCGGTGCCTACCGGGAGGTGGCCTACCACGCCCCTTCTCGGGATCTCCAGGCCAGGGCTCTCATCCGGATGGGGGAAATTTACGGTCAGTATCTGAGCGATCCCGAGTCGGCGACCAAGATGTTCATCCTGGTCAAAGAGAAATACGCCCAAAGCCCCGCACTGGCCGACGCCTACTTCTATTCCGGTATGCAGCTTTACGAAAAGGATGATTACCGGCAGGCACATCGGGAGTTTTCGGCCTATCTCGAAAAATTTCCGAAAGGTGAAAAAAGTGCATTGGCCGAATTCATGGCGGATGCCTGCCTGAATCCGCCGTCCCGTAAAGATCGGCAGACCGTGAAATCCCCCGCTTTTACATCGCCGGTCTTGGAGATTCGTGTTCTTCTGGAGGAAAATCGACCGGCGGTGAACCTCGGCCCCGCCTCCGGTTTAGACGTCACAACCCCCGGGGGCCGAAGCCTCATGAGGATTCCTTCTGGCCATCCCGCCGTGATCAGGATCAGCGACAGGCGGTTCATCATCAACGAAACACTCCTTTCAGTGGATGAGCTGATCATCGTTCCCGAAGGTAAGGGTACCTTCAAACTCGGCAACCGGGCGTACCGGGGCCGGCTCCGAATTAAAAAAAATCCTGCCGGAACGATGCATGCCATCAATATCCTCAAGCTCGAAGACTATCTCTACGGGGTCGTGCCACGGGAAATGCCATCGAACTGGTCGCTGGAGGCCCTGAAAGCCCAGGCCGTCGTATCGAGGACATACGCGATCTA
>JAPLJU010000109.1 GCA_026388445.1 Deltaproteobacteria bacterium | reverse complement strand
ATATCTCCGATCGCTTCCTGCCGGACAAGGCCGTTGATCTCATCGACGAGGCGGCATCGAGACTGCGCATTGAACTCGACAGCCTGCCGGCCGAGATCGACGCGCTGGAAAGACGGATCATGCAGCTCGAGATCGAGCGCCAGTCCCTCAAGGACGAGACGGACCCGACGGCAAAGGAAAGGCTGGAGAGGCTCGACGCCGAACTCGGGAAGCTCAAGGAAAGCCGGGATGCCATGAAGTCCCGCTGGTCTGCAGAAAAGGAACAAATCAAGAAGATCCAGGCCATCCGGGGACGGTTCGAGGACCTCAAGAACGAGGAGATAACCGCCCAGAGGGAGGGAAACCTATCCCGTGCGGCTGAAATCCGCTACGGGAAACTCGTCGAGCTCAACAAGGAACTGGAAAAAGAGCAGGCGGGACTCGGGGAAATCCAGAAAGAACAGAAGATGCTCAAGGAAGAGGTGGATGCCGAGGATGTGGCCGAGGTCGTGGCCAAATGGACCGGCATCCCCGTCTCGAGGATGATGGAGACGGAGGTCCAGAAGCTCATCCAGATGGAGGAGCGTCTCCAGCAGCGCGTCATCGGACAGGAAGAGGCCATTCAGGCCGTCTCCAGCGCCCTTCGCAGGGCCCGTTCGGGTCTTGCCGATCCGAACCGCCCCATCGGATCCTTCATCTTTCTGGGACCCACGGGCGTGGGAAAGACGGAACTCGCCCGGGCACTGGCGGAGTTCATGTTCGACGACGAGCAGAATATGATCCGGATCGACATGACGGAGTTCATGGAAAAACACTCCGTGGCGAGACTCATCGGCGCCCCCCCGGGGTATGTGGGATACGAGGAGGGGGGCTACCTGACAGAGTCCGTCCGGAGAAAACCCTACTCGGTGATCCTCTTCGACGAGATCGAGAAGGCCCACCCGGACGTCTTCAATGTCCTGCTGCAGATCCTCGATGACGGGCGGCTGACGGACGGCCATGGCCGGACGGTGGATTTCAAGAACACCATTGTCATCATGACCTCGAACCTAGGCGGGCAGTGGATCACCGACCCCTCCATGAGCGAGGGAGACCGGAAGATCCGCATCCTCGACACCCTGAGAACGACCTTCAAGCCGGAATTCCTCAACCGCATCGACGACATCATCGTCTTCAGATCGCTCACCATCAGCGACATCAACCGGATTATCGACATCCAGATCCGTCTTCTGAACAGGCGGCTGGCGGAGAAGAAGCTCTCCGTCGAACTCACTGACGAGGCCAAGAAGCAGCTCTCGAAAGCGGGCTACAGCGCCACCTATGGTGCAAGACCCTTGAAGAGATCGATCCAAAAGATTATACTGGACCCCCTTGCCATGAAACTCCTGGAAGGGGACTTCGCCGAAGGGGAACACATCGTGGTGGACATCACGCCCGCCGGCGAGGTATTCTTCAGCCCGAAGAATGAAACGGTCTCCAAACGGGAGGCTTCGCGCAAATAGACCAGTGATCGAAATGGAGGGAGGAATCGAATGAACTCTTTGAAAACAGCATTGCTGCTGGGAGCTCTGACAGGGCTTCTGATCCTGATCGGGGGCTACTTTGGCGGACAGCAGGGCATGGTCATCGCCTTTGTCTTCGCCATGGTCATGAACCTGGGAAGCTACTGGTTCTCCGACAAGATCGTGCTCAGGATGTACCGGGGCCAGGAGGTGACGGAGCAGGAGGCACCGGAGCTCTACCGGATCGTCCAGGACCTGTCCATGAAAGCAGGCCTGCCCATGCCGAAGGTTTACATCGTCCCGAGTGAGACGCCGAACGCCTTTGCCACGGGACGGAACGAAAAACATGCGGTTGTGGCCGTCACGGAAGGGATTCTGAAGATGCTGAACAGGGATGAGCTCGAAGGCGTGCTATCCCATGAGCTCACCCACATCAAGAACAAGGACATCCTGATCGGTGCCATCGCGGCCACCATTGCAGGGGCCATCACCATGCTCGCCCACATGGCTCAGTGGGCGGCCATATTCGGCGGCAGCAGGGGAAGCGACGAAGAGGGCGGTGGCGGCGGTGGGATCGGGCTCATCTTCATGGCCATCCTGTCGCCGATTGCGGCCATGATCATCCAGATGGCCATATCACGCTCGCGGGAATACCTAGCAGACGACGGCGGTGCCATGGTTTCCGGTAAACCCTATGGCCTGGCCAGCGCCCTGGAGAAGCTGGCCCGCGGTTCCGTGGCGATTCCCATGGATGCCAACCCGTCAACGGCCCACATCTTCACGGTCAGTCCGCTGTCGGGAAGGTCCTTTATGACGCTCTTCAGCACCCATCCGCCCATCGAGGAGCGCATCGCGCGGCTGCGACAGATGAAGATCAAATGATCGCCCGGTGAGTTTGACGAATGTCCATGAGGAAGCAGGGGGCTGAAGAGTATCAAGATCGGTCTCCTGCTTCTTTGTTATAGCGAAAGAAGGGGGTCGTCATGGAGGAGGAAAAAAAGGACAAGGGGTTTACCGTCAAGGACAGAAGGCGCTTTGACGAAGCCGGTGAAACAAAAAAGGAGCTCGTCGGGGAACGGACGGAGGCGGCCGGGCAGGCCGAACCCGCAGAGCACCCCGGAGAGAAAAGCACGGCAGTGCCTCGCGATGTACCGGAGATTGATTTTTCAACGTTCGTCTTTTCCCTCGGCACGAGCGCCCTTTTCCACTTCGGGGATTTCCCCGACCCGGCCACCCAGAACGTGGAAAAGAATCTCCCGGCAGCGAAACAGACGATCGACATCCTGGGCATGCTGAGGGAAAAAACACGCGGGAACCTCGCGTCGGAGGAGGAACAACTCCTCGACAACCTCCTGTTCGAACTGCGGATGCGCTACGTCAAAGAGATGGAAAAGAAATGATCCGGAAGGACTCACCGGCCAAGGTCAATCTGATCCTGAGGGTCCTGGGCAGGCGGCCCGACGGTTATCACGACATCGAATCCCTCATGCAGAAGATCAGCCTTCACGATGAACTCCGCTTTACACCCAGAGAAAAGGGCATACGGATCCGCTGCCCCGGCACATCGCTTCCCGAGGATGAAAACAATATCGTCCATCGGGCGGCGGCGGCCCTGCTTTCCCGGCTCCCCCGGAGCGCCGGTGTGGAGATCACCATGAAGAAAAAGATCCCCATCGCGGCGGGGCTCGGCGGCGGAAGCTCCAATGCCGCCGCGACCCTCTGTGCCCTGAACGAGCTTTTCAGCCTTCACCTCACAAAGGAAGAACTCATGGACATCGGAAGGACCCTCGGGGCCGATGTCCCTTTCTTCATCTTCGCAGACGCCGCCTGGGCCTTCGGCATCGGCGAGCGCCTCTACCCCGCGGAGCGCCTCCCGAAGATGTGGTTTGTCCTCGCCAACCCCGGACTCGAAGTGTCGACAAAAACCGTGTATGAGACGCTGAATTTGGCATTGACAAAGGAAAAAAGAAAAGATAGCATTCAACGTTTTAATACGGTATCGGAACTTGCTGGGGCCCTTCGAAATGATCTCGAAGGGGTCACATTGAATCTCCACCCGGAATTGCGGGCAGTGAAGGACCTCTTTGTGAAACTGGGGGCCTTGGGCGCCTTGATGTCGGGAAGCGGGCCGACCCTTTTTGGTCTTTTCGACTCGGAACGAAAAGCCTCCAGGGCTGAAGAGGCCCTGAGAAATTCAACCAACTATTCCATCTTCAGGGCCCATTCCATCTGAACGTCCTTATTGACCGCTTGCCCGGGAGCGGTTAAATTGATGTTATTGGGGCGTCGTCAAGCGGTAAGACACAAGATTTTGGTTCTTGCATTCGGAGGTTCGAATCCTCCCGCCCCAGCCAACTTTGAAAGCAACGCGGCGAATAGACGCAAGTTTCCCTGATAAAACAGGATGAGGAAGGTCATGGGTGCTTCGCTCGAAAGGATCAGGATATTCTCGGGAAATTCAAACCCGAAACTGGCGATGAACATCTGCGCGAACCTGTCCGTGCCCCTCGGCAGTGCCGACGTGACCACGTTCAGTGATGGGGAAACGAGGGTAGAAATCGACGAGAACGTCCGCGGAACCGACGTTTTCATCATCCAGTCTACATGCCCGCCGGTGAACACCCATATCATGGAACTTCTCATCATGATCGACGCCATGAAACGGGCGTCGGCAGACCGCATTACAGCCGTCATCCCTTACTACGGTTATGCCCGGCAGGACCGAAAGGTCGCTCCCCGGGCTCCCATCACGGCCAAACTGGTGGCCGATCTGATCACGACGGCGGGTGCCCGGAGAGTTCTCTCCATGGATCTCCATGCTGGCCAGATACAGGGATTCTTCAATATCCCCGTGGACAACCTCTTTGCCACCCCGATCCTGGTCGATTACATGAAAAAGAATTATCAGGGGGACGGGACGGTTATCGTATCGCCCGACACGGGCGGCGTGGAGCGCGCGAGGGCTTTCGGGAAGCGCCTGGGGGCAAACCTCGCCATCATCGACAAGCGTCGCGAGGGACCCAATGAATCCCAGGTCATGAATATCATCGGAAACGTCAAAGATCGCCGGGTGATCATCCTGGACGACTTGATCGACACGGCAGGCACCATCGTTCAGGCTGCCGAGGCCCTTAAGAGTGAGGGCGCCAGAGAGATCTCGGCCTGCTGCACGCACCCGGTCCTTTCCGGACCGGCGATCGAGAGAATCCAGGGCTCCGTCCTCAAGGAGCTCATCGTGACGGATACGATTCCCCTCCACGAAAAGGCCAAGACCTGCGACAAAATCAAGGTGCTTTCCGTGGCGGGCATCTTGAGCGAGGCGGTCAGACGAATCTACTATAACGACTCGGTCAGTTCGTTGTTCATATAAAGACAGGCTAAAGGCGCAGGGCCAAGGGCAAAAGGGTTTGGAATTTTTTTATTCCAATCACCCTTCGCCTTAAGCCATTAGCCCTTTGCCATAATATTGGAGGCATCATGGAAGTTTTAGAACTAAAAGCCCAGGTCCGAAAAGGAAGCGGTAAAGGTGTGTCCCGCAAACTGCGAGCTTCGGGATCCATCCCGGCCGTCCTGTATGGATCCGGTTCCGATTCAACGTCCCTCTCGATTCGATCAGTCGACTTCGTCGACCTCCTCCGCACGGAAAAGGGGGAAGCGGGTTTCATCAAGCTCATCATTCAAGGGGAGGGGAAGAGCCTGGAGAAACTCTCCCTGATCAAGGAACTCCAGACGAACCCGGTCACCCACACTCTCATCCATGCCGATTTCTATGAAATCCGGATGGACCACAAGCTCACCGTGGATGTCCCCATCCATCTGATCGGGCAGCCGATCGGTGTGGAAATGGGCGGCGAAATTCACCAATTCAAGCGGGATCTGAAGGTCTCATGTCTGCCGTCTGCAATGCCAAAATTCGTCGAGCTTGACATCTCCGGATTGGACATCGGCAACACGCTGCGGGTCACTGACGTGAAACTGGCAGAAGGTGTTGATATCCTCGATTCCGATGACGCTCAGATCATCTCCGTGGTGGCCAAACGAGCCATCGAGGAGGAGAAACCTGCCGAAGAAGCGGAAGCCGCCCCGGCAGAGCCCGAGGTCATCACCGAGAAGAAAGAGAAAGCGGCCAAAGAAAAAGAAGAAGAGTAAGAACAGGACCCTCTTCAAGGAGAGTCACTATGAACCGTTTGAAACCCCATGTTCCCATATCGGGAGATGGGGTTTTTCATCAACACAGGCATAAGGCCGAGGGCAACCGGCAATGTCATGCTTGTATTTTTTCGCTCTCCACCACAAGCCATAGGCCCTGTGCCTCCGCGGAGCGACCATGAAAATCATCGCCGGTCTCGGAAACCCGGGAGATCGATACCTCTTTACCCGCCACAATCTCGGATTCATGGTCGCCGACAGGCTTGCCCTGACTCACAACCTCCAGTTCAGACGAAAGAAGTTCGATGCCCTCTTCGCCGAGGGGGCCGTCTCGGGTGTTTCCGTCATCCTGCTCAAGCCTCAGACCTTCATGAACCTGAGCGGGACCGCCATCGGCCCGTTGATGCGCTTTTTGAAGACGGATCCCGGAGACCTGGTCGTTGTCCATGACGATCTGGACCTGCCTTTTGGATCGATTCGCATCAAGGACGGCGGCGGTGACGGGGGGCACAAGGGACTTCAGTCCATCATCGAAGGACTGGGGACGGACGCCTTTCTCCGCCTGAGGCTCGGCATCGGAAAGCCGGCCACAAAAGATCTCGTGGAAGCCTATGTCCTAGAGCCCTTCGGGAAGGAAGAGGTCGAACAACTTTCGGGCGTACTCGAGAGGGCCTGCAGTGCCGTCATGGAAATCCTGACTGTGGGATCCCGCTCCGCCATGAACAAGTTCAACGTCCGGGGGGAGGACCAAAAGACCTCCGAGCCGATATCCTGAGTCCCTCGGGAGGCGCACCGGGCCGGGGCCTTCTGCCACGACTTTTCCCACCCTGACGAAAAGCCCTAACCTAGCGCAATCAAATAGCTTTTTTATGTTTCTTCCAACCCGGAGCCCCCTGCCCTTCCCGGTGATAAAAATCTTTGACAAACGGGACAATATCTGTTATGTGACGTCGGTTTTAGAAGGGGACAAGAAATGATTTCATTTCTTAGGTGATAAATAATTTTTCAAAGGAGAAGGGATGATGGGCAAGAAATATAAAAAATTCTTAAGTGTGAGTCTCTTGTCGCTTGCCGTTCTGCTCCTTGCGACGCCGCTTTTTGCAAGTGAAGCAGAACTGGTAATACCTGCTCTGAGCGATGCTCAGAACCATTTATTGATGATCGGATTTTTAGTCTGTTTCCTGGGCATGGCCTTCGGTCTGTACGAGTACAAGGTGATAAAGGCTCTGCCCGCCCACAAGTCCATGCTGGACGTGGCCGAGATTATTTTTCAGACCTGCAAGACCTACCTGATCCAGCAGGGTAAATTCCTCCTCATTCTTCTGGCTTTCATCAGTGCCTGCATCGTTTACTACTTCGGGTTCCTGCAGCATCTGACGGCAAACAACGTCCTCCTGATCCTGGGATGGACGGTGGTGGGCATCCTCGGTTCATACGGCGTGGCCTGGGTCGGCATCCGGATGAACACCCTGGCCAATGCCCGCATGGCCTTCGCCTCCCTCGAGGGCAAGCCCATCAAGTTGCTGGACATTCCTCTACGGGCAGGCATGAGCATCGGCGTGCTCCTGGTTTGCGTGGAGCTCATCATGATGCTGATCATCCTGGTCTTCATGCCCCGCGACGTAGCCGGCGCCTCCTTCATCGGGTTTGCCATCGGTGAGTCGCTGGGCGCCTCCGCCCTTCGTATCTGCGGCGGTATCTTCACGAAGATCGCCGACATCGGCTCCGATCTCATGAAGATCGTCTTCACGATCAAGGAAGACGATCCCCGCAACCCCGGCGTCATCGCCGACTGCACCGGCGACAACGCCGGCGACAGCGTCGGCCCCACGGCGGATGGTTTCGAGACCTACGGTGTGACCGGTGTCGCGCTCATCAGTTTCATCGTGCTGGCCTGCCTGCCACAGTATCAGGCGGAACTCCTCGTCTGGATCTTCGTCATGCGTATTCTCATGATCGTCACCTCCATCGGCGCCTACTTCATCAACAAGGGTATCGCCGACTCCCTCTGGGGAAACAAGGAAAAGATAAACTTCGAGGCTGCTTTGACCTCCCTGGTCTGGATCACCTCCATTATTTCGATCATCGTGACCTTCATCATCAGCAAGTGGCAGCTTGGAGGATACCCGGATAACCTTTGGATCAAGCTCTCCGTCATCATCAGCTGCGGAACGCTCGCCGCTGCCCTGATCCCCGAGCTCGTCAAGGTCTTCACGAGCTCCAAGTCCACGCACTGTGCCGAGGTCGTGACCGCCGCCCGTGAAGGCGGTGCGTCGCTCGACATCCTCTCGGGTTTTGTGGCCGGCAATTTTGCGGCCTTCTGGATCGGCATGGCCATCACAGCTTTGATGGTTGTGGCGTACTACACAAGCACCCTGGGCCTCGATAAGTTCATGGAGTACTCTTCGGTCTTCGCCTTCGGTCTCGTGGCCTTCGGATTCCTGGGTATGGGACCCGTCACCATCGCCGTGGACAGCTACGGCCCCGTGACCGACAACGCGCAGTCCATCTACGAACTCTCCCTCATCGAGACGATCCCCAACGTGCAAGAGCAAATCCAGAAGGACTTCGGATTCAAGCCCCGGATGGACATCGCGAAACATTACCTCGAAGAAAACGACAGCTGCGGCAACACCTTCAAGGCGACCGCCAAGCCCGTTCTGATCGGTACGGCCGTCGTCGGGGCCACGACGATGATCTTCTCGCTGATCCTCCTTCTGAGAAAGGCCCTGGGGATCCAACCCGAGATGATCCTGAACCTCCTCAACCCCTACACGCTGCTCGGGCTCCTCTGCGGCGGCGCCGTCATCTACTGGTTCACCGGTGCCTCCACGCAGGCCGTCGTGACGGGTGCCTACAAGGCCGTTGAGTACATCAAGAAAAACATCAAGCTCGATGACGAGGCTTCGCTGGCCGCCTCCACGGAAAGCTCCAAGGAAGTGGTCCGAATCTGCACCGTCTACGCGCAGTTGGGCATGTTCAACATCTTCATCGCCATCTTCTGCTTCGCCCTGGCCTTCGCCTTCCTGTCCGCGCCGGTGCACGGACCTCTACCCTCCTCGTTCTTCATCAGCTACCTGATCGCGATTGCCGTCTTCGGCCTGTTCCAGGCGCTCTTTATGGCCAATGCCGGCGGCTGCTGGGATAACGCCAAGAAGGTCGTTGAGGTGGACCTGAAAGAAAAGGGAACGCCCCTGCACGCGGCCGCCGTTATCGGCGATACCGTCGGGGACCCCTTCAAGGACACCTCCTCGGTGGCCCTGAACCCGATCATCAAATTCACCACGCTGTTCGGCATCCTGGCCATGGAAATCGCCATCGCGCCGGATATGAGGAGCTCCGCCATTTTCGTCGGGGCAATCTTCCTGGCTATCGCCC
>JAPLJU010000231.1 GCA_026388445.1 Deltaproteobacteria bacterium | reverse complement strand
CGGGGCTCCACATCAGCATCATCGCCATGGTCTCCGTCTGGTTAATCCGCTTCATCTTGAAGTTCTCCGAATACCTTCTCCTGCGATTCAGCTTGATCAAGGTCGCCGCTTTTCTGTCGCTCGTGCCGATCTTTTTCTATGCCTTCGTGGCGGGGATGAGCATCCCCACCGTCCGATCCGTCATTATGGTCGTTTCCTTTCTGATCGCCGTTCTTCTCGGCAGGCCGCGGGAGCTCCTGAACGCCCTTGGGCTTGCGGCCTTTCTGATCCTTATTTTCTCTCCGGCGTCTCTTTTTGACATTTCTTTCCAGCTCTCTTTCATGGCTGTCTTTTCTATTCTTATCCTGACACCGAAGCTCGCCGACTATATCCCCCGCCTGGACCGCGAAGACGTCGAAGGTCCGAGATGGCGGGTTTGGCCCAGAAAAGCCCTGGTGAGTCTTCTTCTCTTTCTGGCGGCATCGCTTGCGGCCACGCTGGGCACGGCACCCCTAGTCGCCTATTACTTCAACCGGGTATCGATGGTGACCCTCCTGGCGAACCTCGTGGCCGTCCCGCTCCTGGGTTTTGTTGTCCTCATCCTGGGCATGGTGGCCATGGTGATCTTTTTTATCTCGACAACCGGCGCTTCTTTTCTCTTTTATGGGGCCTCACTCGTCGTCCGCCAATCCCTGGGGCTCCTCGATTGGATGGACCGGATCCCCGGCTCATCGGTTGTCGTGACGACGCCGAGCATTCCCGAAATAACCGCTTTCTACCTCCTCGTCGGCGTCTTCGCTTACTGGCTTGCGGTCCGTCGAGAGGCGAAAAACAAGAAATCGTTGACGGATCTCTTAAGGCTTCACAAGGGGCCCGCGGCCCTCTCGCTTTTTCTCATCCTCTTTTTCATCGGCGACATGACCTTCCTTGCCATCCAAGACCGGCACGAGGGCCGGCTTCGCGTGACCTTTCTCGATGTGGGGCACGGCAATGCCACCCTGGTCGAGTTTCCGGGCGGCCGACGGATGCTCGTTGACGGGGGTGGTTCCTTCGACAGCCGTTTCGATTTCGGACGATATGTCGTCGCCCCCTTCCTCTGGAAGAAACGGATCAAGAAAATCGACACGGTCGTCCTCTCCCACCCTCACCCGGACCACCTGAACGGACTTCCGTTCATCCTGGAGCATTTCGAAGTCGAGGAGCTGTGGACAAACGGCGAAAAAGTGGAAAGCCCGTCCTTTGAGATGTTCATGAAAACCGTCGTGGACAAGAAAATCGGCACGAAGATCGTCAGCGCCCGGAGCGACCCCTTTCTGAAAAACGGTGTTTCCATCAAGATATTAAACCCTCGAAAACCGATTTCCGGCGGGCGGCCATTTCTCTCCGACCGGGAAAGCAACAACGAGTCCCTGGTCCTGAAGATCTCCTTCCGTGAAGTCAGCATTCTCCTCAGCGGGGACATCTCGATGCCGGCGGAGACGGTCCTGGTCCAATCCGGTGCCGACCTCAGGAGTAACGTCCTTCTCGTACCCCATCACGGGTTACGTCAGTCCTGCAGTGTGCCGTTTCTGAGGTGCGTGAAACCGGATTATGCCGTCATCAGTTCCCGTGAAACGTCCTTTCTCAGGGCACCCCACCCGGAAGTCATCGAAAGACTCGAGCGCTCCGGCGCCAAAATCTATCGCACCGATCTGCAGGGTGCCGTGACGGCGGAAACGGACGGCCATACCGTCAACGTCCAGGCCTATAAATCCAACTAAAATAATCATTTTGGTTGCCTTTGGCCCGCGAATGTGCTTGTGAACGGATGTCTTCCCTGACGGCCTTCATATCGACAAATCTGTCTGTATTTTTCATGACTTGCGCTCCTTGCCGGGGATATTCCATAAATTTCAGACAAATATAAGATGGCAATTAGGACAGTTTTGATTCAAGGGTATGGGTAGATGATCAGTCGCGCCGACGCAGAAAAAAATTGTCTTGCGTTGAAGGATGGATTTGTTTAAAGAATGTCCGACACTTATGACGGCATCCGGTGAATCCTTAACCCTCAACGCTTAAGGGGCATGCCATGAAAAGACAAACCCCGCTTCTCAAAAGAGAGCGGGGTTTTTGCGATCGAGATTTCTTGGTCTGATCATATTATGTTGAAATACAAGACGCGATCCCAACATTGACCCCTGATAAATGCATCGAAAGGATAGTGTAAAAGAGTGCTATGATGATTGTGGTTTCTCCAAATAACGCATGATCTTATTACGCATCTTTTCCGGTTTCTTAGTTTCACATTCCCATATTTTCAATACATCCCACCCGAGTCTTTTAAGCTTATTCTCAACTTCCTTATCCCTTTTACGATTAGCATCAAGTTTATTTTGCCAGAATTCGCTGTCCGGTACTTTCTTGCAAGAATGTTTATGCCAAAAGCAACCGTGAACGAATATGATCTTTTTGTATTTCGGGAACACAAGATCTGGCTTTCCAGGAAGATCACTTCGATAGAGCCTGTATCGATAGCCTAGTGAATGTACTATTTTGCGGACTACTAATTCGGGTTTAGTATTTGTTCCCCGAATTCTGGCCATTAATTTTGAACGTTGTTCAGAAGTGAGCCGATCTACCATTTAAAATATTCAAAAAATGACTTTTACAAACGACGGATAAAAACGATAAAAATCATTGTAATATCTCATTTTTCTCTGGCTTTCTTTATGATCCCTATCAATCTCATATCCCAAAGCTTTCGCTAGATCCTTACCCTTAGTTTCCGATGGCAAAAGTTTTTCTAAATGAAGTCGCTCTTTAACACTGAGTATCGGTACATCGATTCTTCTAGGCTCTTTCCAATCAAGATTAGCATATTGCCATGAGCGAAAGTGCTTTTTGATTATCTCTATTTGATTAATTGTGCAGACGATACCGGTAACGCTGAGCATATAAGTTTGGTCCGCATAAAAAGAAGAATTCAAGACCTGAAATACGTTAGCTTGAGCTGCTGCCGGTAAAGCTTGTTCAGTTTTAACTCTCAACATATCCTGAATCAACTGTAAGTATATACTTTGTCGTGAGAAGCACGACTCATCCAGTGGTCTCCTTAATAACTTCCCATATTTCGCCCGGAATTCTTCGAGATAATTTTGCTTATCGTTTTCGATATCTTTTTCTAGTTCTCTCGACGCAGGTTCTCTTTTGAATGGATTCTCATCTAACTGTGCTCTCAGAGTGATTTTAACTATGCTTAAATCGCCTACTTTATTCAGTACGGTCATGTATTCATTAAAGCGCTCCAACTTAAAGTCGGTAAAATCGAGCCAGAATATATCTCTTCCTTTACTTTCGAAGTCAGTCAGGAAATTCATCAAACTGTTATTCAGAATCTCTATATGTCTTGAAAATCTATGAAACTCCTGACGCTTGTAAGTGTCATTATCATGTTCAAGCGAGACAAGCTTTATTTCTGGATTATATTCGTGCAATAATCTGCAATCTTCCAGAAAGGGACCGCCAAACCCGTAATATGTGTAATCCCGAAGATCAACTCCTTCATATTTCCTCAACACGTTTAGTAACGATACAAGTAAGAACCTATCGACAGCTTTATTTGGCCTCAAATGATATGGTGGATGCCTCATTTCTTCGCCTCTTTCAGTATCTCGTCGAAACATCGCTCACCAATTTTCGAAGCAGATGCTTCAGCATCCTCGAAAAGATATGTACCCACTAATTGTATCTCGTGCTTCTTGCGTACGAATGATATTCTTATGCGATTAGGTTCGATGGGTTTCGGCATTGGTAAAGACGGCTTGTATTGTTCTCCGCCTATTACCCCTTTTACAGGCATAAAAGATAAATTCGAGGCGACTTGCTTAATCTCTTGAAGCCTCAACGCCCTTCCGGATCTCATATGATCCTTAGACTGCTTGATATCGGTCTTCCATTTATTCGTGTATTGGGTGAATAACAACATGCCTTCGCGCATCTTGTTTTTCACCTGGAGGTATAGGGACGACGATGAATTTATCCCTCTTTTGGTTGTCGTCGTCGGTAACTTAGAAGGATCGTCACTAATGAATTCGACAATCCCTGAAATGGCGATAAACTGGGTGTGGTAATTCGGAACCCCAGCTTCTCCCCATCCGGTTACCTCCGTTTTGTCGCAGTATAGGACAGCTCGATCATTACATAAAACAGTCCAGCCTGCGCCGAGAGAAGAGTATTTCTTCTCCTCCTGTTCATCCTGGACTTCCTCCTGAGATGGGATAGGTCTAGTGAAGCCAACTGTAAGAAACACACTTACGCCGTCTACATTGGTCTTATAAATAAATGGACGTATTGCTTTCTTCGTTTTCCTGTCAGGGTCGGCAAATAGTAAACTCGTTGGCCTTGGTTTGACTGCTACTTGGTTGACATACACGCTAAACCCTTTTTCTATTATGAAAGCGTAGTGCGTTGCGATTTTATCCGTTAAATCTGCTTCAAACGAGGCTTTATCGTGACCGAACTGAGCGGATATCCCAGGATAGAGTTTATCAATTACAATTGTTGTTCCATCTTCTTTCATAGACTGTTTTGCTCGCTCCACCGGCAGTCGCCAATCTCCTTCGTCCAAAATCCATTTTGGCGTAATATTAATTTCATAACTATCCTTACCGTTTTTTGTGGTAATAGAACAATTCTTGCCGATCTTGAAGATAGCCCTTTTCATGCCTATGCCATAGGTTCCGACTGTACCGATGAGCTTTTCCCCCCTTCCTGCCGGGCGTCCCATTCTAAAAGCATAATCGCTCAGATTCCATGGTATTCCGCCACAATTATCGTGTATGCAAAATGAATCTTTATCGAAATCTATTTCCGCTTTGAATCCTTTATATGGTGTGTTCCCGTGACCGCTGTTAGTGGTTCGCAGGATTCCGTCAACACAATTATCAAGAAGATCCAAGATTGCATAAGGTAATGTAATGTCCCTTGTTAACATCGATACAAAAAAAGATTTTACGGGAGTAGCATCGACTTGTTTATTTCCATTTGAGAATTTTTTCTCAGGCATTTATCTCTCCTTAGAAGATGTTTGCGATGCGTCAAGAATAACCTTAAGGATATGTTCGGCCAATATCGGACTAACGCTATTTCCGATTAACTTAAAACTGTGCCACTTTGTATGATCGAATTGATACCAGTCGGGGAAACCTTGAAGGCGAGCCGCTTCTCTGGGGGTAATAACCCTATCTTTTGAATAGTGAATGGGGCGAACAGCTTGAAAACTTCCATGATCGCTACCGGTTCCAGCCCTTAGAGTGGGGCAAAAACCCTTTGGATCGAGACGGAGAGCTTTAGATATGTTGTCTTTGGCACCGGGAACGATCTTGCCATATCTTCTCATGACCTCTTTTGAATGCAACGTCCCTATGCATCCTGAGACCTTCTTGTCTTCACGCAACCTTTTAATAGCTGTAGAATCGCCAACACCTTTCGGTATCATGCCTTGCAAACGATCACCAAACGCCCCGTCGGGTCCACTTCGACATATCCGCCAGTCATCTTGCTCAGTCTGCCAACTAGGGTTGATTTTTCTTGGGAGCCCTTTAAGCGCCTTTCTCACCGTAACTTTTCTTATATCTTTTGGGGGTTTGAATTTGTCTATTTCAAGACCCATACTACCATCTCGGCTGTACCCGAGAAAAAAGGCTCTGATGCGTGATGTGGGTGCACCATAAAGGCTTGCATCCAGTGTCATTGGAGGGAGAATGACATAATCGTCAATCACGTAATTAAATGCTCTTTCGCGGATAGCCGAATGCTTATCCGCAAGGAAACCCGGAACATTTTCGCAAAGAAAAATAGTCGGCTTGATTTCGCTTACTAAGCGAAAGAAATGCACGAATAATTGGTTTCTGGGATCTGAATCATCCTTCTTTCCAATGGCGCTGAAGCCCTGACAAGGGGGTCCACCAATAATACATAGCAATTCTTTACTTTCTATCTTGAATTCTCTGAGCAAATCTTTTCCTTCTGCCTTCGACAAATCGATATTCAAATGGATCGTTCCAGGAAAATTTATGCCATGCGCTTTCAGGGCATTGGCATCGTTATCCACAGCCCCTATCACATTAAATCCGGCACGCGCGGCGCCGAGACTAAAGCCACCCACACCGCAAAAGAGGTCTATAACGTTCATATTTGATGCGTTGCTAGACATAAGCATTATCTTGATACTGGACTTACGAAAAAATCCCGCCAAAAATAACTTTTGACGGGATTAACTTTGCGTGCATGGATTTGTGATCCATTAAAATGCGTCTCCATGCTTTTATATTTCATAAGTAGTTTGTTGTCCGTTTAATACATTTCTTAAATAAGATCAAGGAAAAAGGGGGAAAGAAAAGCTAAAGATACTTCGGTGGGAGATACGGATTTCACGGAAAAGCCGAAGCCGTGGAGTAAGATGACGATCAAACTTCAAACCCACCCTTACTTTTACCGGTATCAGTCAGCTATTAAACAAAGTGGATGAAGAGCAACTTAGAGAACAGCAATAACCTTCACCGCGACGATTATCCTATCTTGGATGTTCATCCCTGGTCGAGTTCCCGGGTGGCCGACGGATGCTCGTCGACGGGGGCGGTTCCTTCGACGGCCGTTTCGATTTCGGACGACATGTCATCGCCCCCTTCCTCTGGAAGATGCGGATCAAGAAAATCGACACGGTCGTCCTCTCCCACCCCACCCGGAAGTCATCGAAAGACTCGAGCGCTCCGGCGCCAAAATCTATCGCACCGATCTGCAGGGTGCCGTGACGGCGGAAACGGACGGCCATACCGTCAACGTCCAGGCCTATAAATCCAACTAAAATAATGATTTTGGTTGCCTTTGGCCCGCGAATGTGTTAGAGAAATCGGCCTTATAAAAACCATCCATCGTCCGGTGAACCCATGGAAATCATCAAAGCCGTCAGGGGATTCAAGGACATCCTCCCCGGCGAGACGGAACGCTGGCAATTTGTCGAGGATACGGCCCGGAAGGTCTTTTCCGATTTCGGGTTCAAGGAGATCAAGATCCCGGTCCTGGAAAAGACGGAACTGTTCCGGCGAAGTATCGGGGAGACCACGGACATCGTGGAAAAGGAGATGTACACCTTCGAGGACCGCGGGGGTGAGTCCCTGACGCTTCGACCGGAGGCCACGGCAAGTGTGATGCGTGCCTACCTCGAGCACAGCCTGCACGCGAGCGACGCCGTCAGTAAACTCTTCACCTTCGGGCCCATGTTCAGACGGGAACGCCCTCAGAAGGGCCGCTACCGCCAGTTCCATCAGATCAACGTGGAACTCCTCGGCCCCGGCGATGCCCTGGTCGATGCCGAAGTGATCTACATGCTCATGCTTTTCCTTGAAAGGGTTCGCCTCACAGGCGTGAGCCTGGAGATCAATTCCCTCGGATGTCCCGAATGCCGGCCTTCCTTCCGGAAAGTCCTTGGTGAATATCTGGCGAAAAAGGAAAAAACCCTCTGCGAGGACTGCCAAAGGCGGCTTGGAACGAATCCTCTTCGGGTCTTCGATTGCAAGGTCGAAGGCTGCAAGGCGGCCGTTTCGGCAGCACCGTTCCTCATCGATTATATCTGCGAGAGGTGCAAGGAGCACTTCCGTGAGGATCAGGAGGGCCTGAAGGCCCTCAAGACCGCCTTCGCCGTCAACCCCCGCATGGTAAGGGGTCTTGATTACTACACGAAGACGACTTTTGAGGTGACGACG
This sequence comes from Deltaproteobacteria bacterium, assembly GCA_026388445.1. Classification (GTDB taxonomy): domain Bacteria; phylum Desulfobacterota; class Syntrophia; order Syntrophales; family UBA2192; genus JAPLJU01. The sequence goes on along the minus strand of JAPLJU010000231.1, from coordinate 2,198 downwards.
AAATCGCTCGGCGCGCAAAACGCCGTTGCTGGCGGCGGCCGTTACGACCGGCTCGTCAAGGACCTGGGGGGCCCGGAGGTTCCGGGCATCGGTTTCGCCGTGGGCGTGGAAAGGCTCATTTCGCTCCTGCCGGAGCTGATGGAGGACATCGTAAGATCACCCGATCTCTACATCGCGTCACTTGGGCAGGAGGCCAGGAAACTTGCCTTCATCCTCTGCAACCGGCTCCGACATCTGGGGATCCTCGCCGAAACGGACTATTCGAACCGCAGCCTCAAAAGCCAGATGAAACGCTCGGACAAACTGGGCGCCCGTTACACGCTCCTTCTGGGTGAAAATGAGCTCAAGGAAAGAAAGGCCTTCCTGAGGAACATGAAAGGCGGTTCTCAGGAACCCGTCGGCCTGGATGATATGGAAAACCAACTCGTGTCTTTACTGAAAGCGAGGTAGAGAGGTTTGCCCGAATTTATTACCCAACAGAAAAGAACCCATTACTGCGGCGGCGTCAGCGCCGATGACATCGGGAAGGACATCGTCCTCATGGGATGGGTCCACCGCAGGCGTGACCATGGCGGCGTCATTTTTGTGGACCTGAGGGACCGGGAGGGTCTTGTCCAGGTCGTCTTTAACCCCGAAACCAACCCCGAGACCCATCGGGAAGCCCACCGGATCCGGAGCGAGTATGTACTGGCCCTGCAAGGCAGGGTCCGGAGAAGACCGGAGGGCATGGAAAATCCCGATCTGAAAACGGGTCATGTCGAGGTGCTGGTCCATGAACTCGAAATCCTGAACGAGTCCAAAACGCCTCCCTTCATGCTCGATGTGGAGGCCGAGGTCTCCGAAAATGTCCGTTTGAAATATCGCTATCTGGATCTTCGTCGCGAGCAGATTCAGCGGAACCTCATCCTGCGAAGCAGGGTCGCGGCGGAGGTGAGAAACTTTTTCCAGGCGCATGGCTTCATCGAGATTGAAACGCCCTTTCTGACCAAGAGCACACCGGAAGGGGCCCGCGACTATCTGGTCCCCAGCCGGATCAATCCCGGCATGTTCTATGCCCTGCCCCAGTCACCCCAGCTCTTCAAGCAGATCCTCATGGTGTCGGGGTTTGATCGCTATTACCAGATCGTCAAATGCTTCCGGGACGAGGATCTCCGTGCGGACCGGCAGCCGGAGTTCACGCAGATCGACGTCGAGATGTCTTTTATCACCGAGGAGGACATCATTGAGACCATGGAAGGGCTCATGACCCACGTCTTCAAGACAGGCCTTGGTGTCGACCTCCCGCGGCCTTTTCCGAGGATGTCCTTTCACGATGCCGTGAACCGCTACGGCAGGGATAACCCCGACACGCGTTTCTCCCTTGAGCTTCACGACCTGACGGACCTCCTGGGATCCTGCGATTTTGCCGTGTTCACAGAGGCCGTCGCCAGCGGCGGTATGGTCAAGGCCATCAAAGTGGAAAACGCGAGGCAGCTTTCACGGAAGGACCTTGACGGCCTGACGGATTTCGTCGGGACCTTCGGCGCCCGGGGGCTTGCCTGGGCCAGGGTGAACCCCGACGGCTGGACCTCGCCTGTCGCCAAGTTTCTCAAGCCCCGGGAGATCGAGTCGATCAACCGACGGATGGAGGTCCAGGAAGGGGACCTCCTTGTCTTTGTGGCCGACGCGCCGCGGGTCGTTCACGACGCTCTCGGTAACCTGAGGATCCATCTCGCGAAGAAACTCAACCTCGTTCAGGCGGGCACTTTCGCCTTCAGCTGGATCACCGAATTTCCGCTCTTTGAATACAGTGATACGGAAAAACGATACGTCTCGACCCATCACCCCTTCACCTCTCCCGTCCCGGCCGACATCCCCCTCCTGAAGAAAGATCCGGGCAAGGTCCGGGCCCGGGCCTATGACCTCGTCCTGAACGGCTCCGAGATCGGCGGCGGCAGCATCCGCATCCATCAGAACCGAGTGCAGCAGATGGTCTTTGAAACCCTCGGGCTTTCCAAGAAAGAAGCCCGGACCAAGTTCGGCTTCCTGCTCGACGCCCTGGAATACGGCACGCCGCCTCACGGGGGCATCGCCTTCGGTCTTGACCGGCTGATCATGCTCATGACCGGTGCGGAGTCCATACGCGACGTCATCGCCTTCCCCAAGACGCAGAAGGCCACCGATCTCATGACCGATGCGCCCTCCCCGGTGAGTATCGA
>JAPLJU010000155.1 GCA_026388445.1 Deltaproteobacteria bacterium | reverse complement strand
CCTTACTTTTTCAACTCGGAAAATTTCTTCTCAATGCGTTTCACGCCCGGCACCTCCCATGATCTGTGAAATGATCCCCGTGTCCTTGTCCCCCCGCCCCGACAGGTTGATGACGATGACCTTGTTCCGGTCGAGCGTCGGCGCCAGCTTCATGGCGTACGCGACGGCGTGGGCGCTTTCCATGGCGGGGATGATCCCCTCGCATGTGGAGAGCAGGAGAAAGGCCTCGACGGCCTCCCGGTCCTCAATGGAGACATAGGACGCCCTTCCCGTCTCCTTGAAATAGCTGTGCTCCGGCCCCACGCCCGGATAATCGAGCCCGGCAGCAATCGAGTAGGCATCATGGACCTGGCCCCCCTGATCCTGCAGGAGGTACGTCTTGTTCCCGTGAAGGACACCAATATGACCGGCCGAAAGCGTCGCTGCGTGCATCCCGGTTTCGATCCCCCGACCGGCCGCCTCAACGCCGATCATCCGGACATCGCGATCATTCCGGAAGGAATGAAAGAGACCCATAGAGTTGCTCCCGCCGCCGACACAGGCAATCAGATAATCGGGAAGGCGTCCTTCGAATTTAAGAATTTGGCGTCTCGCCTCCCGACCAATGACACTCTGAAAGTCGCGGACCATCATGGGGTAGGGATGCGGGCCCGCCGTGGAGCCGATGATGTAGAAGGTATCACGGACATAAGTAACCCAGTGACGCATGGCCTCGCTCATGGCGTCCTTGAGTGTCGCCGTACCCGCCTTCACGGGGACAACCTCGGCGCCTAGGATCTTCATGCGAAAGACGTTGGGTGCCTGGCGGCGAATGTCCTCCTCTCCCATGAAGACCCGGCATTCCATACCGAAGAGGGCCGCTGCCGTCGCCGTGGCCACGCCATGCTGACCGGCGCCCGTTTCGGCAATGACCTTCTTCTTTCCCATTCGCCTGGCGACAAGGGCCTGACCGAGGGTATTATTGATCTTGTGGGAGCCCGTGTGGTTGAGATCCTCCCTCTTGAGATAGATCCGGGCACCCCCGAGTTTTTCCGTCAGATTACCTGCGAGATAAAGGGGGCTTTCCCTGCCGGCATACTCCCGCAGATAACGGTCGAGTTCCCTGCGGAAACCTCTGTCGGCCCGGCACAGCCGGTAGGCTTCCTCCAGTTCGATCAAGGCTGGCATGACCGTCTCGGCCACGTACCTGCCGCCGAAGACACCGAAGTGTCCCTGCTTGTCCGGTAGTGAATTTCTTCTCATAATACCTCCGATATTCTTCCTGGCCTTTATAACCTCTGAAAAATTCTGCCCGCCGGGGCAGGGGTCCCCGCCGGCCCGAAGCCCTTTACAGCCGCGATGAACTCCCTGATCTTTTCCGGGTCTTTTTTCCCCGGCCTCGCTTCAACGCCACTTGCGATGTCGACGGCCCGGGGCCTCACGCGCTCGATGGCCGCATGGATATTCCCGCTGTTGAGCCCCCCGGCAAGAATGAGAGTGCACTTCTCACCTGCCCGTTTTGCGAGGTTCCAGTCGCAGGTCCTCCCTGTCCCGCCCGGAAATTCGGGATCATAGGTATCCACGACAACGGCCTTCACCGGATATTCGTTCAGGACGGCAAGATCCTCTTCGGAGCGGAGCACCACCGCTTTTAGGAGAACGGAAGGGGAAAAGCGCCTGCAGTAATCAGGCGATTCATGGCCATGGAGCTGAACGAGGTCCAGCCTGCAGAACCGTAAAATTTTTTTGACCTCCCCCGCATCGCAATCAACAAAAACCCCGACCTTGCATATGCTCACCGGGAGCAGCGAAGTGATCCCCTTCGCGCGCTCGGGGGTCACATGCCGCGGGCTTCCAGGGTGAAAGATGAACCCCAGGGCATCTGCGCCGGCAAGCGCTGCGATTTTCGCATCCTCCAGGTTGGTGATCCCGCAGATCTTGATCTCCGTCATGAACTTCACTCCTTTCCCGTCAGTTCCCTGATCTTCCAAGAAATATCCCCTTCGCTCATCAGGGTCTCTCCCACAAGGAATACACGAATGTCCGCCTGCATCAGTCTTTCGATGTCTTTTCGCGAACGGATGCCGCTTTCGCTCACGATGGTGATCCCCCCCGGCACGAGGGGCGCAAGCTGAATGCTTGTCTCCAGGTTGGTTTCGAACGTCGACAGATCACGGTTGTTGATGCCGATGATCCGCGCGCCCGCGGAAACGGCTTTTTCCAGGTCGGCCTCGTCGTGAATCTCCACCAGCGTTGCAAGGCCCATCTCCGACGAAAGTTCGATGAAATCCCGCAGCTGCTGAAACTCCAAGATCCTCGCGATGAGAAGAACCGCGTCTCCACCGAGAAATACCGTTTCATAGATCTGATAGGGGTCGATGACAAAGTCCTTTCTCAGGAGGGGGATCGCGGTCTCTTTCCGGATGTCCGAGAGGAATGACGCATCCCCTTCGAAAAAGCGGCGATCCGTGATCACGGATACGGCGGCGACGCCGTTTCTCTCGTACGTGCGCGCGATGGCCACATGATCAAAGTCCTCGCGGATCCGCCCCCGGGAAGGCGAACTCCTTTTGATTTCCGCGATGATGGCAACATCCCCGGCGTCAATGGCTGCCTTGAAGTCGCAATCCGGTTTCGTGCCGCTGATCCTCCGTCCCAGCTCCCGCAACGACAGGACGGTCTTGTTCCGGCTGACCTCCTCCATCTTATGTTGAACGATTCTTTCCAGGATCATGGAAACCTCAGCTGTGCGTGAGTTCGATGAGCGACTTGAGCTTCCGCATGGCGGCGCCGCTGTCGATACAATCCTCGGCAATCTTGATCCCATCGCGGATGTTATCCGCCTTACCTCCTGCGACCATGGCCAGCGCCGCGTTCAGCAGGATTATCTTCCGTTTGGCGCCGTTGTTGCCGGCGAGGATTCCTTTTGTAATCTCCGCATTGGTGGCGGCATCTCCACCCACGAGTTCCTCGGCCCTGAAGGTCTCGCCGAAGAATTCCACTGGGTTGATGTTGTAAGTTGTGACGATGCCGTCCCTGAGCTCCGATACCCGCGTCTCACCGGTAATGGTCGCCTCGTCGAGACCGTCAAAGCCGTGTACGACGAAGGCCTTCTTGGTTCCGAGATTTTTCAGCACCCCGGCAAACATCTCCGTGAGCCTCGGATCGTAGACACCGATGAGCTGGGCCGTGGCCGAGGCCGGGTTCGTGAGAGGCCCCAGCATGTTGAAGACCGTCCGCAGCCCGATTTCCCGCCTGGGGCCGATGGCGTACTTCATGGCCCCGTGCAGTTTCGGGGCGAAGAGAAAGCCGATCCCGATCTGCTGGAGGCACTCCTCGATGACGTCGGGCGGTGCGTCGATGTTGACGCCGATGGCCTCGAGCACATCGGCGCTTCCACAGCCGCTGGAGACGGCGCGGTTTCCGTGCTTCGCGACCATGAGCCCCGAAGCCGCCACCACAAAGGCCGACGTCGTCGAGATGTTGAAGGTGTTCCGGCCGTCGCCGCCGGTTCCGCAGGTGTCGACGATGACCGAAGAGCGGGCATCGATTCTTGTTGCCTTCTGGCGCATGATCCGCGCGGCACCCGTGACTTCTTCGACGGTTTCCCCCTTCATCCGCAGGGCCGTGATGAAGGCGCCGATTTGCGCCGGTGTGGCCTGTCCTTCCATGATCTCCGTCATGGTCTCCATCATTTCCGATTCCTGAAGATCTTTTCCCTGTACGACCTTCGACAACGCTTCCTTGATCATTGCTTCATACTCCTTTCTTTCCCCCGGACGTTGAGGTCCAGGAAGTTTCTCAGAATTCTCTTTCCGTTCGGCGTCAGGACCGATTCGGGATGAAACTGGACGCCTTCAACGGGATACTCCTTGTGCCGGATCCCCATGATTTCCCCTTCCTCGGTCTGCGCGCTCACCTCCAGAAACGCGGGCATCGTCCCTCTCTCCACGAGGAGCGAGTGATAACGCCCCGCCGTGAAGGGGTTCGGAAGTCCCCGGAAGATCGTTCGCCCGTCGTTGAAGACGGGTGATGTCTTTCCATGCATGAGCCTTCCGGCCCGGACCACCTCGGCACCGAAGGCGTAACCGATGGCCTGGTGGCCCAGGCAGACACCCAGGATCGGCACGCGCCGGTAAAAATGTCGGATGACATCCACCGTGACCCCGGCCTCCTTCGGCGTGCAGGGACCCGGTGAGATAAAAATGGCTTCCGGCCTCATGGCCTCGATCTCCCCCAGGGTGATCTCGTCATTGCGGTACACGGCCACCGCCCGGCCCAGCTGGCCCAGGTACTGGACCAGGTTGTAAGTGAAGGAATCGTAGTTATCGATCATGAGAATCATGGTTTGCCCCCCCGGTTCTATTCTTCTTCCATTATTTCAAACCCTGACGCCGCCATCCGCACCGCTTTCATCATCGCGGCTGCCTTGTTCATCGTTTCCTCGTACTCCCGCTCCGGATCGGAATCGGCGACAATACCGGCGCCCGCCTGGATGTAAATCCGGCCTCCCCGCAGCACCATCGTCCGGATGGTGATACAGAAATCCATGTTCCCGGAAAAACTGAAATAGCCAACCGCCCCGCCGTAAGGGCCTCTTCCTGAAGGCTCGAGTTCATCGATAATTTCCATGGCCCGGACTTTCGGGGCACCCGTCAGCGTCCCCGCCGGGAAGGCGGCTTTGAGGACATCGAAGCAGTCCTTCCTCTCGGCAAGCTGGGCCTGGATGTTGGAGACCAGGTGCATGACGTGAGAATAACGCTCGACGGCCATGAATGAATTCACCTGGACGCTTCCGACACGCGCTATCCGCCCCAGATCGTTTCTCCCGAGATCGACGAGCATCACGTGCTCCGCCCGTTCCTTCGGGTCATTCAGGAGCTCGTCGGCAAGCATCCGGTCTTCCTGTTCTGTCTTCCCCCTTCTCCTCGTGCCGGCGATGGGCCGCAGTTCCGCTACACCGTCCTCGAGGCGAACCATGACCTCCGGCGAAGAGCCGATGAGGTATAGATCATCGAGCTTGATGAAGAAGAGATACGGCGACGGGTTGACGAAGCGGAGGGCCCGGTAGAGGTCAACGGGATCGAATGAATTTTCCGTCTCGAAACGCTGAGAGAGGACCACCTGGATGATGTCCCCCTGCCCGATGTAGTCCCTGGCCCGCCGGACGATCTCCTTGAATTCTGCGGCGGACATGTTCGATTCAAATGTGACATCCGGCCTGCCGTCCTGCGTCGCCGCCGAAGAATTGCGGACAACAGGCCGGCGGAGCGACCCGATGACACCGTCGATCTTCCCGACGGCCTCTCTGTAAATGCCTTCCAGGTCCTCATCCCCTTCTTCGACGCGCGCACAGGAGACCACCTTGATCGTGTGGCGAACGTTGTCGAAAATGAGGAGCGTGTCGCTGACGAGAAAGATGGCGTCGTTTACTCCCGCCTCGCCGGTCGAAGCCTTCATCAGCTTTTTCTCGAAATAGCGAACCATCTCATAGGAGAGGTAGCCTACGGCACCGCCGTAAAAACGCGGCAGTCCCCCCACCGAAACGGATTTGAATCTGGAAAGAAGCTTTTTCAGACAAGCCAGGGGATCCCCGCCGTGCTTCAGACGCCGCGTGCTTCCGTTTTCCCGGATCTCGACTTCATCGGACACCACCCTGAAAATGACCCGCGGGTCTGCGCCGAGGAAGGTGTACCTTCCCCACTTTTCACCGCCCTCGACGCTCTCCAGGAGAAAAACGTGGGCGTTGGATTGCAGCTTCATCAGGGCCGTTACGGGTGTTTCCTCGTCGGCCAGGATTTCACGGAAGACGGGAATCAGGTTCCCCCTCTTCGAAAGTTTCTTGAACTCATCAAGTGATGGATGGTACATGATCTCTCCCCTAAATATTTTTCCCGGGCTGTTTAAAAATGTCCAGATGCAAGGCCCCCGAATCCTGAGGAGTGAGGCGTACGATAATCGTACGTCGCAGCGACGAAGGATGAGGGAAACACCGCAGATGGGCGTTTTTCAACAGCCCGCTTAAAACAAAAAGGCCGTGCTCCTTAGCACGGCCTTCCATTCCTTCTACCATCATACAATAAAAAAGGCCGTGGAGCACCTCCGGGGTCCCCCACGGCCTTGGTTTCGATAAACTATTTCATCAAACGCTCAGCGGGCGGACCCCTCCTATGAAGCGCTGCCACCACCAGCTGGTTCTTGAAATCATCGGTCTGTTCATCATATTGATCTCCGAAAGTGAAACTCTTATAACAGGCTTTTCATCACCTGTCAACCCCTTTTCCAAGGAAGAACGGTTTTTTCAAATTAGACGCACCTTTCCATGCAGGCCCTGAGCCCTCCGGCATCGCCTTTCCTGATATTTCTCCTCAACTCCGCAAGGTTTTTCTCGTAAAGGTCACAGATCCGTCCGACGTGGGGATTCAGGGTCAGAATCTCGGCGTAGAGCTCCGGCCGTGCGAAAACCCTCTCCATGATCTCCATCTTTGCCCGGAAGATGGGCGTGGTGAATTTCTCCAGATCTTCCGCTTTCATGCCCGTTTCGTGCAGGACGAGCCCCAGGGCGATCGTATTCAGGTGATTGAGCCCCTGGACGACCGCCATGATCTCGTCATGCCGCTCCGGTGTCGTCACCACGAGACGGGCGCCGTTTCTTTCAAGAAGTGCCCTGACCCGGGGAAGCCACATCTTTCCCCGGCCCGGGCAAAGGACGATATTCTGCCCCTCGAGCGAGGGCACCTCGGGGCCGAAGAGCGGGTGAAGACCGATGACCTCGGAAACAGAGGATGCCAGCATGGCGCGCACAGGTTCCGCCTTGAGCGAAGTAAGGTCCATGAGGAGGGCTTCCTCTTTTAAAAAGGGCCCCACCTTACGGATGACCTCGGAGGTAACACCGATGGGAACACTCACGATGATGACCTGACAGGCCATGGCCAGATCCGGGATGTCCATGCCCGTCGTTCTTCCCGTCACTTGAACCGCATGTCCCTCCTGCCTGAAAAAGTCGGCAAACCAGCGCCCGATGCCGCCGGTCCCGCCGATGATGCCGACAGAAAATTTTTTCATTTTTAAGTCTCCCCCACCTCTGATTGTTCAGTTCCCGTTTCTCTCGCCGGCCGGCTCCCGGAGATTCCTTTCTGACGCAGTAGTTGATCCGCAAGCACGAGGCAAACCATGGCTTCGCAGACCGGGATGATGCGGGGAATGACACAGATATCATGCCGCCCACGTACGGAGATCCTCCGGGGTCTCCCCTGAATATCGATCGTCTCCTGCTCCATACCGATAGACGGAATGGGCTTGCAGGCTGCGCGGATGACGATCTCCGCACCGGTGGAAATGCCAGCCAGGACACCTCCCGCGTGATTGGTCCCGAATCCTTCCGGACTGATGGAGTCGTTACATTCCGATCCCTTCATCCTCGCCGCCCGGAAACCCGCGCCGATTTCCACGCCCTTGACAGTCCCGATGCTCATGAGGGCCCGGGCAAGCTCCGCATCGATCTTATCAAAAACGGGCTCCCCCAGGCCGGGTGGGCAGCCCTTCACCCGGATCTCCACGACACCCCCCAGGGAGTCGCCCTCCATCCTCGCCGCGTCGAGCCGTTCCCGCATTTTCTCCGCCGCCCCGGCATCGGAACACAGGAGGCTGTTTTTCCGAATCTCCTCGGGGGAAAATTTTTCGATCGTCACACCGCCGATCTCCACGGTGAAGCCCAGAACGTCGATCCCTTCTCTGGCGATGACTTTCCGGGCAACGGCCCCGGCAGCCACACGAGCCGCCGTCTCACGCCCCGAGGCGCGCCCGCCGCCGCGGTGATCGCGGATACCGTATTTTTCGAAATATGTGAAGTCCCCGTGACCGGGTCTGAAAACATCCCTGATCTCTTCGTAAGAAGCACTGTCCACGTCCCTGTTCCGGATGAGAAGCGCAATCGGTGTCCCCGTTGTCCTTCCCTCGAAGACGCCCGAGAGGATCTCCACGCGGTCCTCTTCACCCCGTGGTGACGTCAATGGCACCGTACCGGGTTTTCGCCGGTCGAGCTCTCTCTGGATGTCCTCCCCGGCGAGTTCGATGTTCGGCGGACACCCGTCAATGACGGCACCGACGGCTGCGCCGTGAGACTCCCCCCACGTGGTCACCCGGAAGAGAACGCCAAAGGTATTTCCTGACATATATTTTCCCCTCTCAAAACCTGCGCACGTTTTTCGGCCCGGTTCACGCACTGATCTCGATATTCCGCGCCTTGATCGCGTTCACGATTTCAACGGCCACCTGCTCTACACTCCTTCCCGTCGTATCGACAATGAGATCGGCATACGTGCGGTAGACGGGAATCCGCTCCACAAGCATTTCCCGCACTTCTCCGGCCATCCCTTCGCCCCTGAGAGAGGGCCGCTGCTCCATGCTTGCGCCGTCGCCTTCCATACGTTCGAGGATGTCCGCCTCGCCTGTCTGCAGCCAGATGAAAAGCCCCTTTCCTTTCAGGACCTCCACATTTTCTTTCTCCGTAACCGCGCCGCCTCCCAGGGCGATGACGGCCCTGCCCACGCTGGAAAGTCCCTCGATGACGGCCTTCTCGGCCGTCCGGAAAGCCGGCCACCCCCCTTCAGTCACGATCTGCCGGATGGACTTTCCGGTCCGCTGCCGGATCATCTCATCGGTGTCGTAGAAAGGAAGGGTCAGGAGCGCTGAGAGCCTCTTCCCGACGGCAGTCTTCCCCGATGCCCGATATCCGATTAATACGATGTTCATGGTCTGCTGTATAATTTCCTCATTTCCTCCCAGAAGCCCGAAAAGGACTTCCGGACGCACTCCCTGTCCCGGATGCGAATGCCGCGGACAACAAGCCCGAGCATGGCAAAGCTCATGGCGATGCGGTGATCGTTGTAACTCTCGATCTCAGCACCTCGGGGCCTTCCCCCTTCGATCACAATGCCGTCTTCTGTTTCCCCGGCCCCTATGCCGACCTTCGTAAGCTCTCTGGCGAGAGCCTTGAGCCTGTTGCTCTCCTTGATCCGGAGATGGGCCACGTTCCGCACAACGGTCCTGCCGGGCCGCACGGCGGCGAGCACTGCGAGGGTCGGCACCATGTCGGGCATGTCTCCCATATCAAAGGAGCACTCTCCCGAACGGAGTGTTTTCCCGGTGATCTCCACCCAGGAATCACCGGTGGACACAGTACAGCCAAGATCCTCCAGGATTCGAAGAAACCCGATGTCGCCCTGCAGAGTTTGTGGATTTATGTTGGCGACGCGGACCCTGCCGCGGCAGAGGGCTGCGGCCAGAAAGAAATAGGAGGCGCTGGAGACGTCAGCCTCGACAAGGAAGCGGCCGCTATCGTAGCAGCGGCCGCCCGTCACACGGAAGCCGCTACCGCCCTCCCTCTCGACGGGCACACCGAAGGCGTTCATCACATCGACTGTCATGTCGATGTATGGCCGTGAGACAACGGGTCCCCTCAGTTCGATCTGCACGTCACCTTTCGCATAGGGAGCGCTGATCAGGATCGACGAGATGTACTGGCTGCTTTCAACACCTTCAAAAATCACCCGACCTCCCCTCATCCCTCCAGCGTGAATGACGACGGGGGGGCATCCGTCCTTTCCCTGGCAGGTCGATTCGGTGCCCAAGCTCCGGAGCGCATCGAGCAGAGGCTTCATTGGCCGCTCGTCCGGTCAGAAGGAAATCACCTTTCCCGAGGGAGGCCGTACCCGCAAGAAATCTCATGGCCGTCCCGTTGTTCCCAAGGTAAATTCCAGCGCCGGGATTTGCGACCTTTCCGGCTGTCCCCGTAACGATGACGTCTTCACCCGAGGACACGATCTCCGCGCCGAAGAGCCGCAGGGCCTCCATCGTGTACTGTGTGTCCTCGGAAAAAAGAGGATTTCTCAGGAATGTTTTTCCCTCGGCAAGCGCCGAAATCACCAAAGCCCTCTGGGTGTAGCTCTTGGAGCCTGGGACGTTTACAACGGCATCGAGTTTTTCGATCGTCCTGATCTCGTCAAGATTCGGCATATATGCTGTCATAATTTCTTTTTTTTCTTCTGTATTTTTCATGCTCCCGCGGCGGAGCAGTTCCTCCCTCACGGCGGTGGCCATGATGTCAACGGGCGGCTTCATCCCTGTCCAGATCCGGATCTGTTCGGCCCCCTGGTAAACGAACATCGGAAGACCGCTGATCACGCCGCACCCCACCGCCTCGGCATTATCTAGGAGTTTTGTCCGCAGGGGGTTGTAGATCATGTCCATGACCCACTCGAAGCGCTCCAGAACATTTCCGTCTACGGGTGTCTTTCCCTCGCCCGGCGCCATGCCGACAGGTGTCGCATTGATCAGACAGTGAGCCGTCACCGTATCCAGGCGGGACATGGGCAGTGCCAGGCACCCCAGATCCCGGGACAGGACTTTCCCCGTCTCCGGGTTCCTGCAAAATATAACGGGAATGCCTCCTTCCCGGGCGATGCCGAAAACGGCCGCCCTTGCGGCGCCGCCGGAGCCGAGGATGGCGAACCTTTTTCCGCGGATTTCCAGACGCTCCCCGAGGCTTCGCATCAGACCGAGCCAGTCGGTGTTGAATCCCTCGAGTCTCCCGTCACGATTCCGGATCGTGTTGACGGCCCCGATGAACCTCGCGTCTTCGTCTACCTCATCCAGAAAGGCCATAACGGCCGTCTTGAAAGGGATTGTTACGCTCGCACCCCGGATATTCTTTTCACGGATCATCCGGATGGCCTCTTCCGGATCTCCCACCTGGAATGCCTCATAGCGGGCCGGAAGCCCCATGGCCCCGTAGACTGCATTGTGCATCAGGGGCGAGAGGCTCTGCACAACGGGGTTTCCGAAAAGGGCGAATAAATCTTGTCTGCCTGTCATGCTTTTCATTTCCCTCATGATTCCGAACTCCCGACTCCGATGAACCTCAGCGCTTCTCTCATCTCGGAAACGGTCAGTTGCCCGGGGGCCGTCTCTGCGCCTTTCCGCAGGCTCGCGTAGCTCAGCAGGGACCCGAACACCGGCGCCATGATCCTGCTCGCTCGGCCTTTCGGGCCCATGCAGAAGGCGACGATCTTCTGCCCTTCACCCAGGGCTTCCGGGATGAGTTGAAGAACGCGGAGATTGTCCTCGACGGCGTTCGCGTATGTGACAATCTTCACCACATCGGCGCCCAGGGCCCGGCAGGCGTTAAGCCTACCCAGAAGAACCTTCCAGGATGGCGTGCCGTTGAAGTCGTGATGCGACACCATCACTTTCGTGATTCCTCCGTACACCTCGATCGCGGCGGCAAGTTCTCCGATCAGCTTTTTCGCCGTGCTCGCTTCGATGTCCACGTAGCTGGCGCCCAGGGCCACGGCCTGCTTTAAAAGGTCCACCCTGTTCCGTTCATTCCCCTCGAAGAAACCGCTCTCTTCCTTCCTCCGGTTGGTCACAATGATCTTGCCTTTCCTGGCGCCAATGAGGGCCGGCAGGTCGGGGGCCTTCATCCGATCGATGCGGAGCTCCACCGCATCGGCGACGGCATACCCCCTCTCCATCATTCGCCGGGCATCGCGGCTGTTTTCGGTCAGAACGGAAACACAAATCATCTGCTTTCATTCCCCTTCGGATAGGACCCGAGGACCTTGAGGAATACCGCTTTCTTTTCCAGCCTCCGGAGGCAATTTCTCACTTTCTTCTCCGCGGCGTGGCCCGCAAAATCCACGAAGAAGAGATACTCCCACATCCGGTTGCGGATCGGGTGCGATTCGATCCTCAGGAGGTTGATCCCCGCCCGGCTAAAGGGTCCGAGCACTGCGTGGAGCGCGCCGGGGATGTGAGGAGTTCCGAAAAGGATCGAGGTCTTGTCTTCCCCCGTGGGCTCACTCTGCCCTTTACCGAGAACGATGAACCGCGTCGTGTTGGTCGGGTGATCCTCTATGCCTTCCGCAAGAATCCGGAGGCCGTATGTCTCGGAGGAGATACGGCTGCCGACGGCGGCTCCGCGCTGGTCTTCGCGAGCCCGGATGGCGGCGCTCGCCGTGCTTTCCGTTTCAACGAGCTCCGCCCGCGGCAGGTTCTTCGCGAGCCACGTCCTGCACTGGGCCAGCGCCTGCGGGTGGGAGTAAACTGTCCGGACATTCCCTTTTGCGCCCGGGGATAAGAGGCAATGGGAAATTCTCAAGAATATTTCCGCCCGGATCTTGAGGGAGGTATCAATCAAACGGTCGAGGGTAAGCTTCACCGACCCCTCCACGGAATTCTCCAGGGGTACGACACCGAAGGAGGCACCCCCCTTCTCCATCTCGTCAAAAACCTGCTCGATGGTCTTCTTCGGGATGACGCGGGCGCTCCTGCCGAAATGGGAGAGGGCTGCCAGATGGGTGAAGGATGATTCCGGTCCCAGGCAGGCCACGGAAAGAGGCGCCTGAATCCGCCGGGATGAAGAGAGGATCTCCCGGTAGATATTACCGAGGGCTTCTTCGGGCAGGGGCCCTTTGTTGACGTCCGCGAGGTATCCGAGGACCCTGCTTTCCTGCGAGGGGTCGTAGACTTCCACACCCAGAAGATTCTTGAGCTGGCCCACCTCCAGGGAAAGCGATGCACGCTCGTTCAGGAGCCGGACGATCTGCCCGTCTTTTTTCCTGATCTCTTTCCTGATATTCTCCATTATTTTTCTCTTCATGCCTTCATTGCCTCGATCGTCTCTCTCACCAGTTCCAGGGGCACGCCGCCGTTCACAAAGGGCATGCCAGGCTTCTTGAGAAGGACGAAATGGATGCTCTCCCCCTCTTTCTTTTTGTCCCGCTTCAGCCGGGACAGGATCCCCTCTGTGTCCAGGACGGCGGGGATTCGGTCCGGAAGACCCATGTGCCGGATGACCGAAAGAATGTGATCCCGATCCTCGGAGGAGAGGTATTTCAGCCGCTCCGAGAGGATCGTCGCAGCAGCCATCCCCATGGCCACGGCCTCGCCGTGTGAAATGGCAAAAGAGGACTCGGCCTCGACGGCATGGCCCACGGTATGGCCGAAGTTGAGGATGCGGCGAAGACCTCTCTCGGTCTCGTCGATCTCAACGATCCCCTTCTTGATCCGGCAGGACCTGGAAACGATCATTTCCAGGAATTTCATGTCCCGCTCGCGGAGCGCTTCGATTCCGGACAGCAGATCTTCCAGGAGATCGGGGTCCTCGATGATCCCGTACTTGACAATCTCCGCCAGGCCGTTCACGAACTCGCGGGGGGGAAGGGTCTCCAGAAAATAAAGGTCGATGAAGACCGCCTTAGGCTGGCAGAAGGTCCCCACCATGTTCTTCGCCGACGGGATGTCAACGCCGGTCTTTCCACCGATGCCGCTATCCACCTGGGCAAGAAGCGTCGTGGGGACCTGCACGTAGGGGATGCCCCTCATGAATATGGACGCCACGAGTCCCGTCATATCTCCGACGACACCACCGCCGAGAGCGATGAGGGCCGAGGTCCTGTCGGCGCCTCGCTCGACCAGTTCCTCCGCCAGGCTGACACAGGTGTGAATGTTCTTCGAGGCCTCTCCCGCCGGGAACTCGATCTTCCCGACATCGAGTCCCATCTCACCCAGCACGCGGGCGACCCTGTCCCCGTGGAGACGCGAAACGTGGGAATCCGTCACCATGAAGTATCGTGAACCCCAGCTGTTTTTCGACAGGATGAGGGCCAGTCGATCCAGGATGTTCCGGCCGATGTGGATATCATAGGAGGCGGAAAACTTGCGCTCGAGATGTACCTTGATCCTGTTCATGGATGCGCTCTCATCTCCTTTCTCATGACATTTTCCAACAACGTGACCTCCTCCATGAGCTGGTAGAATTTCTCGGGCTTGAGCGACTGCATACCGTCGGAGACGGCCTTCTCGGGCTCGGGATGCACTTCCACGATGATGCCGTCGGCCCCGACGGCCACAGCGGCACGTGCCAGCGGAATCACGTACTTCCAGTAACCGGCGGCATGGCTGGGATCGACGATCACCGGAAGGTGGGTCATCTCCTTGAGGACCGGCACGGCGCTCAAGTCCAGCGTGTTTCGCGTGGCCGTCTCGAAGGTCCGGATACCTCTCTCGCAGAGGATGACTTGGCTGTTGCCCGACGAGAGGATGTATTCAGCCGACATGAGAAGCTCCTCGATGGTCGTCATCATCCCCCGTTTCAGGAGGATGGGTTTCCGCGCCTGGCCGACTTTTTTCAGAAGGGCGAAGTTCTGAACGTTGCGTGCGCCGATCTGCAGGATATCGGCGTAGGCCTCGACCATGTCCACCTCCGTCGTATTCATCACCTCCGTGACGATGGGAAGTCCCGTTTTCTCCCGGACCTTCTTCAGAAGCTTCAAGCCTTCCTCCTCCATCCCCTGGAAGCTGTAAGGCGAGGTCCTCGGCTTGAAGGCGCCGCCCCTCAGGATGTGGGCCCCCGCCTTTTTCACCACATAGGCGCACTCCATGAGCTGCTCCTCGCTCTCCACGGCGCAGGGGCCGGCCATGATGATGAATCGCGGTCCCCCGATCTCGAGGTCGCCGATCCGGATGACGGTGGCCGTCTCCTTGAACTCGCGGCTCGCCAGCTTGTAGGGTTTGAGGATCGGCATCACCTTTTCCACACCGGAGAGAAAGGCAATCGACCTGAGCTGATCTTTTCCCCGGCCGTCCCCGATGGCGCCGATGATGGTCCGTTCCACGCCCCGGGAGAGATGGGGCCGGTAGCCGACGGACTCGATCCATTCGATGACCTTGTCGATCTGACTGTCTGTGGCGTTTTTCTTCATCACAATGATCATGGCTGTGTTACCTCCATTAAAAAGGCCGTGGGGTTTCCTGCCTCCACGGCCTTCCAAAATAAAAAAACCATGGATAGCATCTTTCGATCTACCCATGGCTCAGCTTTCTATGATTTAGACCTTACGTTAAAGCCCTCCTCGCCGATGGGCAGACCTGTCCGCCGTAATAATAAAAGCCAAACCACCAATAGGAATTGCTTAATCTTTGTCTGTCCATGGTCGATTCATCTCCGAAAATATTGTTACATCATACACGTTTTTCTCTGTTTGTCAAGGGCCTAAGGCGCTCCGCAAAGAAAAAATTATTCTCTCTTTTTTTCGCCGACCACTTTCCATTATCCAACGGAAACTTACGATCCCGGCGGCTTTCCCGTTCGCTCATCCCAGCCGAACTGCCGCCAGTAATCGCTCACCATTTTCCCGATATCCATGGACCTCCCCTTGTTGGCCCCCTCCGTCATCGGGGGTCTTCCCGCCGCGCGATCCGTGACCCACAGGGAGCGGGGATCAACTCCGTGCTTGATGTTGAAAGCCTGTTTCGTCGCAAGGATGCGCTCCCCGATCGCCATGTACTCCTCAGGGGTCCTGCTCCACCCCGTCGCGGCGTTCAGCCACTCGAAGGAGGGGATCCTCGTCGAGCCCAGGAAAAGTCCGAAAAGGCAGAAACCGGCGCCGTTCGCCACGCTCATGAACTTGCTGCAGGCCGCCGCCATGACGGCCTTCTCGTCATCAGCCGCATATTTCCGGCCCTTGAAATAAAGAAGCGGAGGTTTCGGCAGCCCTTTCACCTTCTTCCAGAGCTGGAACATCTCGTAGTACATCTGGGCGCCCAGGGTGTGCCGCCCCGGCGTGGGCTCCGCGGAATAGTGGATGTTGAACCCCGGGTCGTTACGGCCGTCATGCATGGGAAGCTCCTGCCCCCCGGCATGCATGGCGTATTGAGAGGCGCCCCTTCCGATCTTTTCGGCGGCGACCCTGCTGCCATCGGCCAGGAGGTCCCCGATGCCCTCCCTCCTGATCATCTTTTCAACGAGGGTCATCATGGCCGCGGAGTTTCCCCAGGTGAGATCCAGCCCGTCCGCCTGCTCCTTCGTCAGGATGCCCCTTTCGTAGCACTCCATGGCGAAGGCGATGGTACCGCCCGTAGAGATCGTGTCCATGCCGGCCCGGTTCAAAAGCTCGTTCATCTGAAAGATGCTCTCCAGATCCCCGTTCATGCAGAGGGCTCCCAGCGAGAGCACCGACTCGTATTCCGGCTTGTGGACTTCCCCGTTCTTCGTCACGCAGATGCCGCCGCAGCCAAGCGGACAGGCGTAACAGTGGTATTTCCTCTTTTCGACCGCCTTCACGCGGTCCGGATTGACCGTGGATGATTGCTTGATCCCCCAATCGACGTTGCTTCCCTTCCAGTTCTTGACGGGGGCATCGCCCATCTCGACGGACATCTGGTTCATGCTCCCCGTTCCCCATTTTTTCAGAAAGATCTTGTAGAGCATCCCGTCGAGCGCCATCTGGGTGGGCAGAATGCGCATCAGCGCACCGAGATAGGCCATACCGGATCCGGAGATAAAGGGCGGCTGCATCTGGACCCAGCGGTTGCAGACCTCGTTCAGGCGTAGTATGGCCTCGCGATCGTGGACGGGTATTTTCCCCTTGCCGTCAAGAACAAGGGCTTTCAATCTTTTCGATCCCATGACGGCGCCGAGGCCCGAGCGTGCGGCAATCCGTCCCCGGTCGTTGCAGACACCCGATATCAGGGATAAACGCTCCCCGGCCGGGCCGATGACAGCGACGCGGGCGGAACTCCCGTGTTTTTTGATCAGCATGTCCTCGGCATCGTTCGTGTCCTGCCCCCAGATGTCCGAGGCATCGAGAAGCTCCGCCTTTCCGTCCTTCACGTAAAGGTAAACAGTCTTCGCGCTGATCCCCCGGAAGAAAATGCCGTCGTAGCCGCTTCGCTTGATGGCCGGGGAGAAGTTTCCTCCGCAGTTGGCGTCCCCCCAGGTGCCCGTGAGCGGGGATTTGCCGACAACGCTCCACCGCCCCGTGAACAGGCTTCCCGTGCCCGTGAGAAGCCCGGAGACAAACCCGAGGATGTTGTACGGCCCCAAGGGATCCGCCCCGGGAGGAATACGGTCATAGAGGAGATAAGCAGCGAGCCCCGTTCCCGAGAGGTAATTTTCATAGACCGAATCCGCGATGGTCTCCTCGCCGATCACACCGCTTGCGAGATCCACGTTCAGGATCTTCCCCATGTAGCCCTGTCCCATAGGCTTCCCCTCCTCCCTGATCAGTGGGATTTTTTCAGAAGGCTCATCATCGCCTCGGCGTAGCGCTCCCCGGCAAAGGCCCCCTTCGGCGCCAGCTCCTCAATGCGCATCACGTCCTGCCCGGAAAGTCTGACGTTCAGCGCCCCGAGATTTTCCTCCAGATAGGTCCGGCGCTTGGTACCGAAAATGGGAACGATGTCTTCCCCCTTCGAGAGTACCCACGCAAGCGCAAGCTGCCCGGCCGTGCAGCCCTTCTCTGCGGCCATCTTCTCCAGACGCCGGACGAGGGCCAGGTTACTCTCCATGGTATCGGCCTGAAAGCGGGGATTGGTGCGGCGGAAGTCATCCTCTGCAAGGTGCTCCCGTTTTCCGATCCGGCCCGTGAGAAATCCCCGGCCCAGGGGACTGTAGGCGACAAAGCCGATGCCGAGCTCCCGGCAGATCGGAAGGACCCCCTCCTCGTGGTCCCGCGTCCAGAGGGAATACTCGCTCTGAAGGGCCGTTATGGGATGGATGGCCTGGGCGCGGCGGAGGGTCTTTGGCCCGACCTCGGAAAGTCCGATGTGGCGCACCTTACCCTCACGGACCAGTCTCGCCATGGCCCCGACGGTCTCCTCGATGGGCGTCTCCGGGTCCATGCGGTGCTGGTAGTAAAGATCGATGACCTCAACGCCGAGCCTTTTCAGGCTCGCCTCGCAGGCTTTTGCACGTAGTCGGGTTTGCCGCAGACGCCCCGGTAATTCGGATCGGCGCTCCGGAGGATACCGAACTTGGTGGCAAGAAAAACCCGGTCTCTGCGATCACGGATCGCCCGCCCGACGAGTTCCTCGTTCTTGAAGGGCCCATAGACATCGGCTATGTCGAGAAAGTTCACCCCCAGCTCCAGCGCCCGGTGGATAGTGGCGATGGATTCGGAATCGTCCCGGGGACCGTAAAATTCCGACATACCCATGCAGCCCAGGCCGAGGGCCGAGACGACGGGGCCTTTTTCCCCCAGCTTTCGAGTTTTCATGGCTTGAATTCCCCCCGGGATGTGACCGTGAAAAGGTATCCAGATCTCGGATTTGGATCCATCCGCCGATCTTCGCCTTCTGAGTCCGGGCTGAGTTTTAAATATTAAAAGGCAGGTTACGTTTGTACGATATCAGATTAGAGGCAAAGGAACAATAGATGAAATGCTGCGGGCTCCCGGCGCAGCCACACAAGCGTCCTGCGAGCATCCTTGCGCCCCGCTGTATTTCCTGATATGTTTAAAATAGTAGATTTGAAAGGAGGTCCTTATGGCTGGCCGAAAACCCTTTTCATGTATTGTTCTTCTGTCGCTGACATTTCTTCTCACCTCCTGCGCAACGACGAGACTCATCGACACATGGAAGGACGATCAGTTCAAGGGGCCCGCTTTCAAGAAGATCATGGTTGTATCCCTCATGAAGCGGCCTGACACGCGCCAGCGCGTCGAGGATGAGTTTGCCGGCCAGCTGAACGCCATGGGTGTCAATCCCGTCACGTGCTATTCCTGTATTCCCGACCTGAAGAATCTGACGCGGGAAGAGGTCGTCAGGGCCGTGGGTAAGACCAACGTGGAGGGTGTGCTCATCGTGGAGCTCAGGAAGGCGGAGACGAGGGTCGAATCCGTCCGGACCGAGAGCCCCACCATGGGGGAATTCGTCGGCTTCGACAGCTACATGCTCACGGCAACGTCTCGTTCCTACGACTCGGCGATGATCAAGCGCGATGAAGTCGTCACCATGAGCACGAGGCTCTTCGATGCCAGGACCGGCAAGCTCGTCTGGTACTCAAACACGGAAACAGTCGACCCGGGCAAAGCGGAACGTGAAATCGTCTCTTTCACGAAGACCATTCTGAAGGCCCTGCAAAAAGAAAAGTTGATCTGATGGCCGCCCGGCTTTCATCTGTCCCTCCCCCGAATAAGCCTTTCAGGATTGAAACGCCGGCTTTAACTGTGGGGGAGGTCATATAAAAGGCCCTCCGGAAAAACCGAGGGCCTTTAGAATTTCCAATTTCGAGAAAACGCCGTAAGCGTTATTGCTCCATGTTCATTTACTCCGGCTCTTCGCAGAATCCTGCCTCAGGCCATTCCACTCATCCACCCTCGAGAGCCACAGACTCTAACCCGGCAGCAAAATAAACTGGGCATAGAATCCAGTAGCCGGTGGACACGCCTGAAGCCCGAAGTAAATCACAAAATTGCCAGTCTTAATATCCCCGATGTCGATCGGCACCTGCTCACTCCCCTGTGTGGAGAGTATGACGGCCCCATCAGGAACAATGACCGTCTGGCCACCGATCACAAGGGTTCTGCCACTCACATCTGCAGCCTCCACAATCCCTTCATGTCTCTCTCCCTCGACATAGACCAATCTGGCCGTCGGGGGCGTCACAGGGTCGGGCTCAAGAAGGATTCGAACTTGACGATTGATACAGAGAGGATCGATGGGCAATATCCCGTCCCCTTCGAGGTAGATGGGCACGCCCGTGGGGATGAAAACATCAGCGGAGGTATCGTCCTTTTGACGGACTGAAATCGTTCTGCCGCCGGTCGCGGTACGTACGTTAGTCACCACACCGGAGACCGTTTTCACCTTGAAAACGATCGCCACCGCTTGCAGTTCAGTCACCAGGCCAAGACTGTATACCTTTCCGATGACCTGCATCGGCACCCCTGCCTGAATGGCTTCTGTGCCGATCATCGTATCGCATCCGATAAGAATAAGCGTTTTATCCTCTACCACCCTGACGTCATACTGGCCTAGGAGTTCCTCCCCCGGGGCCGCCGTAAACGCAAACAGATCAGATGACGCCTCCACAGACCCATTCGCTTCACCGCCGACGACAACGACGTCGCCGATGACGACGACGGAAGCCTCAAGGAATCCTTCACCGCTCAGTTTTCCCCTGACCTTGACCTTCTGGCCAACTCTCAGGGACGACGCGTCAACAAACTCCCCGTATTCATCGAAGATATCCGTGCCCGTAAGGAGCCTGACCGTGATCATCCCCCGATCACCTCCCAGCGCGAGGACAAATCCCACGGTCCTGGTCTGGTCATTGACGATGAGGCTTTCTATCTTTCCGGAAAGGATTCTGGGACACTGCGTG
Organism: Deltaproteobacteria bacterium; assembly: GCA_026388445.1. Classification (GTDB taxonomy): domain Bacteria; phylum Desulfobacterota; class Syntrophia; order Syntrophales; family UBA2192; genus JAPLJU01. The sequence continues at coordinate 360 of JAPLJU010000155.1, read as the reverse complement.
ATGGCCCCCTCTTCGATATCAACGAAGACCACCGGACGAAAGATGCAACGATCCGAGTTTCCCGCCTCGTGGAGATTGATGGACTTGTTTGCGTCGATGTCGAGCCGGATCGACACGGTGCCGCCCGGAGCCACCTCGAAAGGACCCCGAGGATTCAGGTCGATCCTCCCGCTCGGTAACTTGATCTCCATCTGATCACAGGGATCTCTTGAAACATCGATGTTTGAAACGCGAAGCCTGATCTTTGAGTAAAGTCCGGCCGGCACGTTCTGATGGATCTTCAGCAGGTAGTCCTCGTCCCGCAGGGCGAGAAGATCGACCTCCACACCATCGGTTGACTGATAGATGACCACCGGTGGT
>JAPLJU010000284.1 GCA_026388445.1 Deltaproteobacteria bacterium | reverse complement strand
TATTGATGAGATCCTCTCGAAAGAGAAAAGCGTGGGCAGCGAATACCAGATCCATCTCAGCCGCCAGGAAGACGGCAAGGATTACATGACGATCAAGGTTGAGAGGGTACAGGGAGGTCAGCCCGCCGGGGACGCCGGCCTGGTAAAGAAAATCGAAAGGGATATCCGGAAAGAAACGCTGGTCAGCGCCGTCGTGGAGATTGTAGACTATCAGACCCTGCCCCGAACGGAGCGAAAATCGAAGCGGGTCTTCGATCAACGAAAGTAAGAACGGCGGTTTTTTTGAAAAAAAGCTTGATTTTTCATGGAGATTTGTATATTTGAAAAACCTTGTGAGGTTTACAGAAATGGCCCAGAGGAAAAACGGTTTAACATTCTGGTGGTGGCCTTGGACACACAGGGGGGGAAGGCGCGTCCAGTGCCCGTGAGATTTTAAATTGCCAAGTATGAAAAGAGCCATGGACGGTCTTCCGGGTCCATGGCTCTTTTTTTATCACCGAGGAAATCTTACCTCCATGGGGAAAAGAGACGAAAGAGTTTTAATGGGAAATGAGGCTATTGCACGGGGGCTCGTCGAAAACGGCTGCACCCTCTTTGCCTCCTATCCGGGGACACCGGCATCGGAGATCCTTCCCGCCGTCGTCCAGTTTTCCAGGGAGACCGGTGCGCGCCTCCACACTGAGTGGTCCGTTAATGAAAAGGTTGCATACGAGGTCGCGCTGGCCAACAGCATGGCGGGGAGGCGTTCCGCCGTGGCCATGAAACAGGTGGGACTCAATGTGGCCTCGGATCCCCTGACGCGCTCGGCCTACCTCGGGGTTGTGGGAGGATTCATCGCGGTGGTGGCCGACGATCCTGGACCCCACAGCTCCCAGACGGAGCAGGACAGCCGGTTCTTCGCCCAGTTTGCAAAGATTCCCGTCTTCGATCCTTCCAGTCCGAGAGAGGCCAAGGAGATGATCGAGCCGGCCTATGCGCTGTCGGAGAAGTACGAGATCCCGGTGATGCTGCGGCCCACGACCCGGATCTGTCATTCCCGGCAGAATATTCCGTGCGCGGCCCCCCGGGTTTCGTCCGGCAAAGCGGATTTCAAGAAAAACCCCGGGCGGTGGATCGCAACTCCGCAGTTTCTCACGGAGCTGCACCGCCTCCTGAATGAAAAACTGGAAAAGATCTCGCAGGAGGAGACCCTCGCCCCTCGACGCTGCCCGGGCGACGGGCCCCAGGGAAAAGAGCTCTGTATCATCTCGTCAGGGGTCGCCTATGCCCACACCCGGGAGATCCTGGAGGACATGGGCGTTATGGGTGACGTCGACCTTTACCAGGTCGTCATGCCCTATCCACTGAACAGGGATTTCGCGGAGAGGGTGAATCGTTTATACAAAAAAATTCTCGTCGTCGAAGAGACCTATCCTGTCATTGAGATGCAGCTTTCGAATTCCCTTGTCGAGGGCAGGCGATCAGGGATCGTACCGGGGCAAGGGGAATTGACCCCCGATGTGATCGAGGAGGTCCTCGAGAAATTCCTCGGGAGGCCCTCACGGGAAGAAGCCCCGGCCAGGGGAAAAGGCGTTCGCCCGACGCTGTGCGCAGGGTGTCCACACCGGGCCACCTTTTATGCCATCAAGGAAACTTTTCCAAAGGGGATCTTCCCGAGCGACATCGGCTGTTACACCCTCGGCATGAATCTGGGGGCGATTGACACGTGCCACGTCATGGGGGCCTGCATCAGCCAGGGTGCCGGTTTCTATCATGCCTATGCCCGTGATGGGAAGGACATGCCGACGATCGTCGTGACCATCGGGGACTCCACTTTCTTCCACGCGGGTATCCCCGCGCTGGTGAATGCCGTGTTTCAGGGGGCAAAGTTCATCCTGGTCATCCTGGACAATGCCACGACAGCCATGACGGGCAATCAGCCCACGCCCCAGGTCGGTATTCGTGCAGACGGCAAGAAGGGGACGCCGGTGAGCATCGCGGATCTCGTGAAGGCCTGTGGGGTGCGTTTCGTCAGGTCATGTGATCCCTACGAGACGGAGACGTTTTCGACGCTTCTGAAGGAGGCGGACGCACATACCAGAAAGGGCGACGGGGGGATGGCCGTCATCATCGCAAAACACCCCTGCGTTCTGGATCTTGAGGCCATGAAGGCT